>JADFIX010000586.1 GCA_022566435.1 Planctomycetota bacterium | reverse complement strand
GCCATCAGTTCGTCTCGTACCTGCTGCTTATCAAAGGCCGGCTTGTAGCTGCGTGGCGAGAACATGGCGTCAATCGCATCGGCGACCGCGAGTACCCGCGCGCCCAGCGGGATTTGCTCGCCGACCAGACCGTCCGGATACCCGTCGCCATCGAATCGCTCATGATGGTGGAGGATCAGGGGACGCTCCGCCGCCAAGAAGGTGATGTGTCCGAGAATCGACAGGGCTGTTTCCGGGTGGCGCTTGACCACGTCGTATTCGTCGTCGGTCAACGGACCTGGTTTCGTGAGAAGCGCATCCGGCACGCCGATCTTTCCGACGTCGTGCAGGAGTGCGGCCGCACGAATCGTGTCGATCTCAGATGGCTTCAACTTCATTCGCCTGGCCATGGCTTCGGCGTAGGTGGCCACGGTGGCGGAGTGTTCGCGGGTAAACGGATCCTTGGCTTCCACCGCGGCGACGAGGGCTCGTATGGACTCCACGTAGGAATCATTGAGCCGCCGACGGAAACAGTCCAACCATTGCGTTTCGGACGTTCCCGCGCCGGCAAGAAGATTATCGCGCGGGTCCTCGCGTGGTCGCGTAGGGATCAAGTTCTTCTCGTGCTCGATCATATTGCCGTCGGTTTGCGCCACGATTACCCCCAAGGGTGGAAAGTCGTTCGCCTCCAACTCCCTATCGACCGCCCGGTAGCCCCCGCTTAGCACGATCTGTTCATGTTCCCGGCGAAGGCTTCATAACTCGCGGATCGTCCGATTAGGCGATCTTTCGAGGGTAGATAACGACTTTTCAGCGGACATTCGGACGTGCGTGACGAATGTGCATGTGGTAAGTGTCAGTTGTATGTCACTAAAATGGAAACACGGAAGCCGATAAACGATTCGCCGAGATCGGAGGTGACCGCCGAGAGCGATCCGGCGATGATCGCCCGGGCGCTGCGAATCGCCGGAAGCGGTCAGAATTCGATGAAGGAAAACACCGCGTGAAGCAGGAGGACGGTGAGCGAACCCCAGAAAATTGTCAGCCCGACATCACGCGAAACGTCCGGCGAAGAGGTCTTGGGTCGTGATCCGAGGCCATAACCCAAGGCAGCGATAAGAAGTCCTTCACCGGCCGCCTTGATAAGGACCCAGCCGGTACCGTGAGGGAGAAGATGTCCCGCAGGCCACCAACTCGTCGCGAAGAAGTTGCGATAAAACATCGATACTGTCGTACCCGGCGAGGCCATCAAGAAGGCCACCAAGGCGGCAAGGCAGTTTGTCGCAAACGCCAAGGCCGTCAGAAGCGGGCAGCCGATAATCAGGGCAATCGCAATGTTTCCATAAAGATAGCTATCCGGACGGACCCGAAAACTCTGTAAGGCGTCGAATTGATGGGTCAGCCGTCGCGCCCCCACGTCCGCCGCGACGGCGGCACCGCACTTGCCGGCGATCAGCACACCGACCATGAGCGGAACCACGACGCGAAAGGTCGTATAACCCGTGGCCGCGAGAAACTCCTCCGTCAGCAAGGGCATCATCACTTCGGTGTAGGGCAACCGAGCAAACGAGAACGACGTGAACACAAAGCCCAGCATCGCCCCCGCAAGGGCGACATAGACGGCCGTGGTGCCAAAGAACACCATGCGAAAATAGTGCCATAAATATCGGAACTTCCAAGTTGTCCGGTGCCACCCCCGGCAAATGGCGGCCGGGGCTGCGAGGATCGTCCATGCGACTTCGCCCGGTGCGCGAACCCACTGCCAAACTCGGTTTTCTCCGTACTCTGTGGGAGACTCGACCGTGTGCTGATCCGCCGATGGTTCCGCAGGCGTCTGCCGAAAGAAATCGTTCAGTTGTGATTCCGACACCTCGCGCAGTTTCGCTTCGCGGTCGTCCAGTAATATCAGCCGAGGCTTGTGTTCCAGAAACGGCGCATAGTCATGTGTCACGACGACCGTGGTCTTGCCGTGTTTCTCATGCGTCGCCACGATGAGCGCGGCGACGTCCCTGGCTCGGATAGGATCGAGCCCGCCGGTCGGCTCGTCGAACAGCAAGAGTTGAGGCTGGAAGGCCAATGTGCGTGCGACGGCCACCCGCTGCCGCTCGCCTCCGCTCAGACGATCGAGGCGGCCCGGGACCGGCACGCCGAGTTCTCGAAGCAACGCCTCCGCTTCGCCTCGCCCTTCGCGCGTCGTCGCCAACCGATGGTCGATGGCAAATCTCACGTTGCCGACGGCCGTCAGCTCGTCGAAAAGTGCGAGATTCTGAAATACCAAACCGATCGAGAGGTCATCGCACCTTTCGTTTGGCGTGCGTCCCATGGTCACATCGCCACTGATTTGAAGGGCGGAGTTGTCCAGGTCGACCAAACCGGCAATGTGTCGAAGCAGTGTCGTTTTTCCGGCTCCACTGGGTCCGATCAACAAAACGAATTCGCCCGGCTCGATTCTCAAGCTGGCGCCGTCCAAAAGTCGACGACCGTTAGGGAGTACGATCGTTAGGTTGTCGGCGTAGATTCCGACTCGTTTATCGAAGGACATAGTCATGACGCCGGTCCGAGTGAACTCGAGTGAATAAGGGCATTCGCCGCCAATGGCTCGCCACCGGGCTCGACGTTTTCGAGCGTGACCCACGACACACGCCTTCGCAACGCGATCGAGCGAACCAGATGGACGACTTCGGGACGAGTGGCACCATTTTCGTCAAACAGGCAGATGGCGGCCACGCGCTGCAACGTGGGGCCGATGAGATCCGTAGAGGCAAAGACCCTTTGCCGAACCTGCGGCGAGTCCAGAATTTCCGTGCGGAAGAAGGCCTCCGTTCGCGGATTATCGACGACCGCTTCGCGATAGATGTCGTTCAGGACGCGCCGAAGATCCTCGTCTTCAAGAATGCCGTGGGCTAGACCGCCCAAGGACTCGAGCAAGACTTCATCGCGACCGGCAGCTTCCCAGGCGTTACTGACGGCCTCGGCCATTTCCTTTCGATCATCGTCCGGCATGTCCGCAAGATACTCCGCCAGCGAATCGAGGACGTGTCGAAATGCCGCCTCACTGTCGCCTCGCGCAACACTCCAGGCGATTTTCATCTTGGGGGCGTGATCCGCGGCCTCGTGCATCAGACGACCCAACACCGGCGTCAGATGGTTTTGCAGAAGGGGACTGAGCCGACCTTGGATGACCGGCCATTGCATCAGGAGGTGATCGCCGTGAGTCTGCGCGATGGTCCACAGTTCGTCGGAGTGGCGCTGGATGGCGGCTTCGAGATCGTTGCCCACTTCGTTCAAGTACGCCCCTGCCAGTTCGCCGATAAGCGGCCCCCAAATCTCTGCCAACCGCCCTTCATGAAGCCGCCACGCATCTGTGAGTTGATCCGCCACTCTTTGCTGTACCACCGGCGGAAAAAGGGCGTTGATCGCATTTTCGGCGGTGAGCGGCGTCCGCCAACAGGTTGCATGGGCCGTGTCATTGAGTCTGGGGGCGACGTCGGCGAGGATGGCGAGTTTCACCACGCGACGGTCTTGGGTGACGGTGGCGACCTCTCCCGCGCGTTTCAGGCCGGAGACCGTCTGAAAGTAGACGATGTCTCCTTTCGCTAGACCGTGTCCCACCGCCGGCGCAATTCGAATCATATGGATGGCACGCGCCGCCCGCGCGCGAGCCCTGTTGAGCCCCGCCGTCACACCGGCGATGGCCACGAGCCAAATCGCGCCGCCCAAGACTGTCTGAATCGCTACACGATGTTTCATGCGTCTGCGAGATTGATAACAGGACCGCGCCTGCGGTGTCTACCGGTTGCACTGCCATCATCGTATGCGGTTCGTTCCCAATTGGCCACGTGTCAGGAATTGTCCGTTGATTCGATGGCCACTCTGTTTATCCCAGAACCCGTTGTTTCTTCATCACGCTAC
>JADFIX010000585.1 GCA_022566435.1 Planctomycetota bacterium | reverse complement strand
CAATCGGGCGAGGAGTTCCGGAAGGGTGGCGGCTTCATTGCGGAACGGCAGGACGACACTTAGATCGGGCCCGCCCAGTTCGGCGCCGCCGTCGGCGCAAGAGGTTGGACGATCGCTCTCGAATGGATCTTCGGGCACGTGCCACAACTCCGTTTCTTTTGAGTGTCTTCCATGCGCCAAAGTCGGCGTCAGTGCATGACGACCTGTCCGCTTGTCATGGTGATGGGGACATGTTTCATCCATTCAAGCTTCCGCCACCAGTCCTGATTCGTGCGGTACCAGTCGATCGTTCGTGCGAGACCCTCTTCCAGCGACGTTCGGGCACGCCAGCCGAGCAGCCGCTCCGCCTTGTCGGTGGAGCTCACGTGCAGATCGACCTGTCCGGGTCGATTCTCAATGTGATCGATCGGTACGGATGGCCGGCCGACCTGTTCGCATATCGCATGGCTTAGTGTTTCGATGTCCGTGGCCGTTCCCGTTCCCAGATTGATAACTTCTCCCATCACGGCGTCGAGCGGCGCTTCCAGCACTTTCATGAGCGCGTCGCAGGTGTCGTCGACGTAGCACCAGTCACGTGCGGCCGATCCGTCGCCGTGTAGCGTGATTCTCTTGCCGTCCAACGCACTGGTGATGAATCGGGGAATGCATTTTTCGAGGTGTTGGAACGGGCCGTACTGGTTGAACGGACGGACGATGACGGCGGGGATGCCGTACGTCTTGGCATAGCTGTAGACCAGCCGATCCGCGCCGCATTTTGCCGCCGCATAGGGCGAAAACGGCATGAGCGGGTGCTGCTCGGTCATGGGTTGGGTCAGGGCGCTTCCGTACACTTCGGAGGTGGAGATGTGCACGAACCGCTTGATTCGCTTGCGGTTTCTCAACACTTGATCCGCGATCACCCTTGTCCCGATGACATCCGTTTCGAAAAAAACGACGTTGTCGTAAATGCTACGCGCGACATGAGACTCGGCAGCGAAGTGGATCACCGTATCCACCTGTTGCATAAGGTCACTGACAATGCCGGCGTTGCAGACGTTTCCGTACCAGAAATGGAAACGGGGGTTTTGATGGATCTCCGAGGGAAGATTCTCGGGATTCCCGGCATAAGTAAGGGCATCGAGCACATGGACTTCCACCTGCCCGTACCGTTGCATGAACGCCCGTACGAAATTAGAGCCGATGAATCCCGCACCGCCTGTTATCAGAATCGATTCCATGGGCCGAATCCGATCTCCGATCTCCGTTCTTCCATTCTTTTCGCGGCGCAAACCGCGCACCCGATCGTCCCGCCGGGGTACGATACTCGTGATGGTTTATCGGATCGTCTGTGTCAGACCTGAACTTATCGGGCCGAGGCCGATCCCATGTAGAGTACCAGGACCGGACTGTAACGACCGATAGAAACCGAAGATTGCAGTACCCCTAGCGAATCCGCGAAAATGCGGGCGGGGCGTTCAATTAGTCGATCGCCGATATCGCCGATTTGCGAATCCGGAATGAACGTGCCCGGTGTACCCCGACGCCAGAACATCAATTCACAAAGCTGACTCCGGCGTCATCCGCCCGACCACGCGATCTTTTCGCCTCTCGCATCGGTGGATTCTCGGCGGCGTCGTGCTCGCCACCCTCGCAGGCTACGCCGAGACGACCGCGCGCTTCGGCCACGCACTGGCCGTGGCGGATGCCCATCTCTACTACACGCACGCCCACTCTTGGTATTTTGATGGCGACTGCGACTATCGCAACAACATTGCCGAAAACAGAGCCCTGGAGGTTCGCGCCTATTATCTCCGGCAACAATCACCGGCAGGAACGGTTGTGAACGTCTTTCCGTGCGGCTGGTCGTTGGTGGCCATGCCTTTTCTCGCGCTAGCGGACGGTCTCACAATCGCACACAATTCGGTTGCCGATGCCCAGATTCCGCGTAACGGGCATTCTGTTTATTACAGGGCCGTCGTGCCGCTTGGACATGTTCTTGTCGGTTTGTTGGGGATTCTGGCAAGCTATGCCGTGGCGGCGCGTTACTTTTCCAAGTTGATCGCGGCGATTTCGGTGGCATGTATTTGGATCGGAACAAACGCCAGCTACTTTATCAGCGTCGAGCCGACGATCAGCCACGCCGCGAGCTTGGGATTCGTCGCCATGATGATTTGGGCTTCGGACACAATTCACCGCGACGGCTGGTCCTTGGCTCGCGCCGTCGTCTTGGGGCTGGCGTGTGGCATGATGATGGCGGTCAGGCACCAGAACATCGCTTGGATCGTCGTACCCATTCTGCTGCTGGGCCCCCGCCTGGGTCGCGACGCTTGGGAGGGTAGGTGCGGTCGGTTCTCCCCCTGGAAATTGCCGCTGATCACCGTTCTCGCGGCTGCGTTGTGTCTCGTGCCGCAAGTCGGCGTCAACCTCGCCACGCATGGATCGGTCTTCGGCGCATTACCGGGCTTTATGCCCGATTGGCTCCACCCAGCGATCTGGCGTGAGTTGCTCGCCCCTCGGACGGGCCTCTTCGTCCTTTATCCACTGTCAGCGGTTTGCCTCTTAGGGGCAATCGCGATGGCATGGCAAAAGCGACACTCTCCATTGAACAGAGCCCTCGCCGTGGGCGTCGCCGCAATTCTCTATCTTAACGCGTGTGCGGCCTTCGGACCGCCGCGACGATATGCATGCTGCTTCATCGTCTTCGTTCTCGCCCTGGCTGCGACCATTCATTGGGCCGGAAGGTCGAAGTGGCGAATCGTTCTTCTTGGCTTATTGGTTTCTAGTGCAATTGCACGAAATATGGCCTTGATGGTCCTCGCCGACCGATGCCTAGTGGATCGCGATCTTTTCACTGCCACTTCCACCCAAACATGGGGTTTTGCGGGCAATTTAAGCCGTCTGCTTGGTTTGTGAATGGTCACATCGCCATTAGGCAAGCCTGCGATCATGCCGACCGGATGATTTTCCACCCCACGCCCCGGTTCCTATTGCTCTCCGGTGAAGCACCGTCTAAGATAGGAGTTGCCGGTTTGATTGGGATTCTCGCAAAGATCTGAATATAGCGCGTTATTCTGGATATCTCACGCCTCCGTGTCTTGGGCCACGGTCTTGTGATTTTCCAAGCGCAGCGACTGCGGGCGCTTTGACTTTGGAAATAAGTAGGGTACTGTGTTTTTACTGTTGGTTCAGCAAAGCGACTTGTGTAGTAGGAACCAGAACCGGTTGATTTATTAATCGTCCGAACAAAAATGGATAGTACGGGAGTGATGATCATGGCGAAGAAAGCAACATCGAGCACGTCGTCGGTCGATCAGATGGCCAAAGCGATGCTTGTTCTCGCGCGGACGATCGACTACGTGTTGGAAACGCGGGCCGTCGATGTGGCGACGGATAAGCCGCTTTCGAACTCGAAAGTGCAGGTCCTTCGGCTTCTCGCGCAACGTGCTGGGCAGACGTCCAGCCAGGTCGCCCGATATCTGGGCGTCAGTAAGCCGGCCGTCAGTCAGATCATCGACGCAATGGTTCGTTCGAAACTGGTCGCACGGAAGACGTCCAAGAACGATCGCCGCGAGGTCAACCTGAGCCTCACCGACAGGGGCAAGAACATAAACAAGCTTGTGCGGCAGCAGCAACGCCAGTACATCCGTACTGCCATGCGCGATGTCAACGGCGCAATGACCAGCCGTTGGATCAACACCCTTGGCGATATCGCTATCGCACTTGGCAAGGCCGACCAGGCATTTCAGGATCACTGCATGCAGTGCGGTGGGCACGAAGACGGCACCTGTGTGCTGGTCAGTGACGACGCGAAATGCCACTTCTTGGCCTATGAGCCCCGCACAGCCACCGGCACCGGCACCGGCACGGAGAAGAAAAAAGTCGCCAAGAAGCGCCCGCGTAAGAAATAAACCGTCGCGCGACAA
>JADFIX010000584.1:1909-3910 GCA_022566435.1 Planctomycetota bacterium | reverse complement strand
GTATATCGAAAACGGATCGGGGCGGAATCTAACGGTGACGCACGGTCTCGGGCATTATCGCGGCGAGCGTGACGTTCTGGCCGCCCAAATCGGCGTACTCGAGCGCGGTCTTGTGGATCACCGCGCCGCAATCGACCGGTTGGAGGGCCTGCGTCGCAAGCTGCAAACGGACGGCGAGTTGGCAAGACGGGCGGTTCCGGAAGCCGTCGCCACGGCCGTGGACGCGTTCGACGAATTGAATCGTCTTGAGTCGGAAGCATTCGCTTTCGAGCAAGACGCGCTGGACGATCTCGATAAGGCTGCTCGGTCGGCGAAAACGGCCGCCGGCAACGCCCGCATTGACCTTTCAACTGCCGGCGACCGCCTGAGCAAGGTCTCGTTGGAAGCGAGGGACAAATCGGCGTTCAGTCTGCGTGACAAAGAACGCTGGGTGGGCGGTCATATTGCGGCCCAGGTCGCCGATGCGCGATTGGCCAAGGCGTGGATCTACTACGACCGTTTTGTTGCCTACACGCGCAATGCTGTGCTGCTCGATAAGTTCGGTGAATTGCTCGAATTGCAAGAGGCCGACAGCGAGAGCGAGCGCACAAAGGCAGCCGAGGCGCACGATGCCGGCGTGGACGAGATCGCGCAGGCCATGGCCCAACTGAAAAATGCCCATCGAGACTCGAAGAAACATTGGACCTTCGTCGCCCTGCAAGGGGCGGTCAATCACTTGATGGCGATGTTCGGACACGACGATTATCGGGCCGATGCCATCGCCTCGTACCGCAACGCAATCGCAGGACGCGAGGACCAGAAATCGGCAAGGCCTTTCTTGGACCGACTCGGCAGGCTGGAAGGCAAGTAGCGCGTCGTGAACATCAGTACGGCGAGCGTGAGCGACCCGGCTCTTGGTCAACCCGCATATTTGAGGTTGGCGATGAGCTAGCTGAGTGGGTCGTGACGTGCCCCCGTCTCACCAGCACATCGAAGATAAAGCCAGAATTTATTTGCGGACATCCTAGGTTCCTATCGCTTTCTCTCGTAGGAAACGGTCGCTTTGCTGCCGTTGACTCTCATCGTCAGGTGGGAGATAATTATAGGCGATATTCTGTATAGATACGGATATCGCCGTAGGCTATCGCAGGCCGAAAAATGCGCCGTGCAGGGGGCACGTCGCGATAGGTCGGTATAACTGTAGGTCTACGCCGCCATGACCGGAAATCGAAACCGGTCGCCGCCAGGCGCAGTGGGGTGATTAGCCGCAAGAAGGGAACGGACGCTCGATGGCGAAGTTCTTCAATAGTGATCTCAGTGACCTTACGCATCAGTTGACGCTTTCTCCGCGGCGTTTGCGGATGGAGCAGATCCACGCGATCGAAACGCTATTGAGCATGGTAGAGCCTTCCCGGGCGTATCCGTACGAGTTTATCTGCCACCGCATCACCAAGTATCAAAAACACGGTGGAAGCGACGCAAGTGCTCTGGTGCCGGGAAAGGCGCTGATTGGTGACTTGGTGACGATGGCCGAGGTCTTGAGCCGCAAGGCGAATCTCGCCGTTGTGGAACTTTACGAGCAGTTCAAACTTCACCAGGAGGCGGCGGAGGAGCTTCACGTCAGCACGAAGACCGTTCGACGTTGGCGAAGCCGGGGGTTGATGGGAATTCGCGTGGTCTGTGAGGATGGCGTCAATCGACTCGTGTTTCTCCGGTCGACGCTCGATCGGTTTGTCGAGCAAAACCAGGAACTAGTGGCCAAGGGTGCGGCCTTCAGGCAGTTGACCCAGATCGAGCGTGATCATCTGGTGGATCGCGCACGCGAAATTCTTTCAGCGAAAACGCTCAAGCTTCATACCATCGCCCGAACCATCGCGGAAGAGACCGGCCGGGCGGTGGAGACCATTCGCTATACGCTTCGACGTTACGACGAATCCAATCCGGAGACGGCCTTGTTCACCGGTCCGCCAATGAGTGCCGCCTGTCGGCGGGAAGAGGCGATCTGGCAGTGTCGCGAGGCGG
>JADFIX010000584.1:0-1899 GCA_022566435.1 Planctomycetota bacterium | reverse complement strand
CGCCCGTGCCTATGATTGCGATCCCGGCGATATAGAGTTCGTGCTTCGGCAAGTCGCCGTCCGTCGATGGCAGGAGGCTCCGCCGGAGTGCATTCATAACGAAATTTTCGATACGCCGGGCGCTGATTCCATCGTGCTCGAGGTGAGTGAACCGCCCGCCCGTACCGACAGACTCCCGGCGGTGCCCAAGGGGCTTCCTTCGTATCTCCGTGCCCTCTATCGCACACCGCTGCTGACTTCCGAGCAGGAGCAGGACTTGTTCCGCCGGTACAACTACCTCAAGTACAAGTCGGCACGAATGATCGCCAAGATCGATGCGGTCGAGCCGGATGCCGACGAATGTGACGAGGTTCGCGCACTGACGGACAAGGCCGATGAGATTCGGTGTCGCATCGTGGAAGCGAACTTGCGTCTTGTGGTGAGTATTGCGAAGAAGCACGTCGGATGGTCGCCGAACTTCTTCGAAGTCATCAGCGATGGAAATATATCGCTCATGCGAGCGGTCGAAAAATTCGACTACGCCCGCGGCAACAAGTTCAGTACGTACGCCACCTGGGCGATCATGAAGAACTACGCTCGATCGATTCCGACGCAGCATTATTACACCACCCGCTTCGTGACCGGGCAGGATTTGGTGCTTGATAACGCACCCGATCACAGTGAAGCGCCCGTTTTGCAGAGCGAGAATCGAACCGTTCGGGCGAAGATCGCCGAGGCTCTCGAAATACTCACGGAGCGAGAACGCACGATCGTGAGCGGGCACTTCGGACTGGCGAGAGCCGGTGCGGTGTCCACCTTGGAAGAACTCGGAAAACACTTCGGGGTGACCAAGGAACGGGTGCGGCAGATCGAAAAGCGTGCCCTGGCCCAATTGCGCGAAACGCTTGCCCCCACACTCGTCGACGCGATATCGACCTGACGATTCCGAATCGCCGGACCGATTCTCGTGACCCGGTGCAATCACAACCACTAAAGAATCCGGCCGGGTGGGCCGCCTCGTTCTCCGAGGCGGGTTCGCGATTCTCCCTACGCGAGTGGCACAAACGATTCGACGGAAGCGGTTTCGAATCGACACCGCCGGTCGGATTCGCCCGAGCGGTCATCGCGAAACAGGATGGAGCGCGTCCTCCCGTGATGTGTTCGGTATATCGTAGCGCTGGTCAACTGCTTCCAGCGGCAAATCCAAGCTCTGGGCCGGCGGGACCCAATTGCTGTCGTTTGCGCCCTTCGCACCGCGGCGGAGGAGATAGGCGCCGATCAGGACGCCGATGGTCAGCTGGCGAACGGCATGCCCAAGTCCGGCGCCCTGTCCGGCTCGAGAATCAGGTAATTCTCGGTCAACTGCAGCTTGGCTTCGTCCAGTGCCTTCCGGGTTTCGTCATCGTTTTCGATACCGAATTGTACGAGTCCTATAATTTTTTGGCGTGTGGCTAATTTGACGAGTTCCTCGCGCGTACCGGCCTTGACCAGGATGGGGGATCGCGCATCCGGCGAGGAGGTGGGAATCAAGGGCGCATAGTAACCGTCGATGACGTCGAATTTTTCGAGGCGCACCTCCACGACTTCTTCTGTGTTGATCACGCAGTCGTTCAATTCCAGCCATTTGGCCCTGGGCGGTTCGTCGATTAATTGCCTACACGTCACGCTGGTCGGCGATGTATTGGTCAATGCGACAAGGGTCCCTCCGGCGCCGCCCCAGATGAAAGCGATACACGTTAGAAATAGGATAACGGAAAATCTGATTCTCTGCTTGACTCCGGTTCGTAAGTTCGGTATACGTTAGGGTTTACGCGATTCAAGCAAGGAGACGCGAAATGGCTGACAACCGAAGCAAGAGCCCGCTTCCGACGGTGATGGACGTGGGCACGTTCCGGGAGCGATTCGGAACGGACGAGGGGT
>JADFIX010000583.1 GCA_022566435.1 Planctomycetota bacterium | reverse complement strand
CTGGATGACAACCTTCCGGTGACGGCCCCCGTCTGGTGAAAGCTCGCATGTACTCGTCCCGTACGCTTGCAGACCATTTTCGGCAGCGTGTCCACGTACGTTCCTTTGAGCTTGGCCAGCTCGCGATACTCCAGGACCAGTTTGGGGATCGGATTGTCACTCTTTTCCGCCAGGACACTCAGCGTGTCGGCATCGGTACTGCGCCCGGTCTTCGTTTTGCGAATGACCGAGAGCCCCTGCTCGTCGAACAGCACTTCGGCCAGTTGTTTCGGCGAATCAATATTGAACGGGCGCCCCGCCGCCCCGTGTACTTGCTCCGCCAATTCCTCGAGGCGTTTCGACATACCGACGCCGAGTCGTTCGAGTAGCGCGGCGTCCAACGCGATCCCGTTGTGCTCCATGTCCGCCAGCACTTCCACGAGCGGCATTTCGGTATCGCGAAAGAGCGTTTCCACATGGCTGCCGGCGATCTGCGGCTCGAACACTTCAAACAATCGCCACGTATAGTCCGCGTCCTCCGCGGCATAGTAGCTCACCCGCGCCGTGTCGATCTGATCCATAGTGATCTGATTCTTCCCCTTGCCGATCAGATCGGAGATGGGAATCATCTGATGACCGAACAACCCTCGAACCAGGGCATCGAGCGAATGGGACGAACGCGATGAATCAAGAAGAAAACTTGCGATCATGGTATCGAAGGCCACACCCGCCGTTTCGATCCCCACTTGCCGAAGCACCAGAAGATCGTACTTAATGTTCTGGCCAACTTTCCCAATCGACGCATCCGCGAAGACCGGCCCGAGTTTCCGCACGACCTCTTTGACCGGCAAAACCTTACCCATCGAGGCGAGAACCGGCACGTAGCAAGCTTTCCCGGCTTCCCAAGCGAAGGATAGCCCGACAAGCTCGGCGGCCACCGGGTTGATCCCAGTCGTTTCGGTATCGAAAGCGAATAGCCCGCGTGGCGTCGAGCGCAGATCTGCGACCAGCCGATCGAGTGCCTCGCTCGTATCCACGAGCTCATACTCGTTCGAGCTTCCTTGTGGGGGGCCTTCAGTTCCGGCTCCCTCTTCGGCCGACGTCACCCTCGTCGCATCCCCTCCACTCGCGTCTTCCCCAAACCCTTCCAGCGCTTCGGATAACCGCAAAAAACCCAACTCCGCAAAGATCGGTCGCGTAGCCGGTACGTCCAGCTTATCCAGTACGCAATCCGCAAGGTCGAACTCCAAGGGCACGTCCCGTCGTAGCGTGACCAAACGGCGTGTGATCGGCATCTGATCCGCGAACGCTTTGACATTCTCTCTTTGCTTGGACGTGAGCTTGTCCGCGTTTTCCAACACGGCCTGCGCGGAACCGAATCTGTTGATCAGTTTGGCGGCCTTGACGATACCGATGAGCCAGACGCCCGGAATATTGTCCGTGGCGTCGCCCATCAGTGTCTGGACGTCAATCGCCTGTTCCGGCGTGTAGCCCTTCTTCTCCTTCAAAGCCGGTGCGTCAAGCACTTCGCCTTTCCTGGGATCAAAAAGACGAACGCGGTCACTAATGAGCTGTTCAAGGTCCTTGTCGGGACTAACCAGAAAGACTTCTACGTCCACATCCGCCAACCGGTGCGACATCGTTGCCATCAGGTCGTCCGCTTCAAAGCCCGCCTCGCAGTAAACGGGAATCCCCAACGCCTTGACGATCTCCACGATCCGATCGGCCTGTAAGTGTAGCTCATCGGGCGCCGGATCGCGGTTGGCCTTGTAATCTTCGGCGATGGCATAGCGGAAATTCCGCACCTCCTCTTCGGGCGAGGGGTCGAGGACCATGGCCAGGTAGTCCGGTTCGCGATCGCGAATCAAATTGAAGAGCATGGCGCAGAAGACGTGCGTGGCCGCCGTCGGTTCACCCGACGGACTGGTCATCTGCGTAAGGAGGCCGTAGAACGCGCGATAGATCTGCGAGTGACCGTCGATGATGTAAAACGTCTTGCGCATTGCACGGGTACCGATCAGATTCCAGAGTCGTTTCCACCTCTGCGTGACGGTAGGAGTGTACAATGTCGGTGTCAAGGCGGATTCGGATTCGTGCAGCGATACGCACGAGAGGATCGCGTTTGCGCGCGAGGTGCCGCGAGCGACTAACCTCCTAGCGTTCCATTACGACCGACGCCGTGCTGTACGCGATTCGCTCCAAGTCACTCACAATGCCCGATTTACATCGGGACCGGTAGCACCCCGGCGAAAGTGTTTGTCGGTGATCAATTATAACGCTTGGCCTCTTCAACCATATAGAGCCTGCGGCAATTTTTGCAATAAAGGTACCATTCAAAGTAGTAAGATTTGACCGCGCGCCGCTTCTTGGGTGTCCGCTTCACCAAAGGCTTTTCGCATTTGCGACACAGGTCCCCGGGATTCTTGGGCTTCGGGATTCGCCGATTCGTTGTGGTGGTCGTGGTCGTAACCGATGTTGCGGACTTGGGTACAGGCTGTGTGTACCCAACGTCGTCAAGAGGATCGGCTGACATCGCCGCGTCAGCGGCCAATTGATCGCATCGTTCGTTGTCGGTTATGCCTGCGTGTCCTTTCACCCAAATCAATTTCACCTCGTGCTTCTCGTAAGCAGCGAGAAAACGTTCCCAAAGGTCGATATTCTTGGCCTTGTGTTTGCGTGTTCGGCGCCAAGCGTTGTTGCGCCATTCGAAGACAGAGCCTCTCGTGACTGAATCTACGAGGTACTTCGAATCGCTGTGAAGCTTGACCGAACAACGAGAAGTCAGCGCCTCCAGGCCGGCAATTGCCGCCCAGAGTTCCATTCTGTTATTTGTGGTTCTTTTGAATCCGGCGGACAGTTCCTTGGAGTGCTTGGCGTAGCGAAGCACGACACCGTAACCGCCCGGCCCAGGATTTGGCCCGGCGGCACCATCCGTGTAAATGACAACTTCTTTGAGGGATCCGTCACTCATCGGATTGGCTCAACGACCAAGATCACCCGCCCGGCGGACCAACGGAGTAAACGTCTGCACGGCGCAAACCGTCACCGAACTCAGCAACGTCTGCAGGGCGCCACCGCGAGCCGGGTCGCGTGCATCGCCTTGTTAGGCAGCGGTTTCGGCGTGCAATTATCTTGAGAGCTCCCATGTTATACCAAGTTGATTTTCAATTAGGTACTCGGCGAGCGCGCGTGCCACTCGCATATCGGCACTGAGCCGGAATACGTCGTCTGGATTGTCTGGATCGACAACGCGCGTGGTGGAAGCGTGGGCAACGGCGCATCTGCCGGAGTGATAGAGATAATCGCCGATGTCGTTTTCCATAGCGGACAGCTCGGAAATACGATCTCTTGCTCTTCTGTCGGTAAGCTGCGGCAGCGTCTTGTTGATCCAGGTGATTTGATCGCTGGTGGTGTGATAACAGACGTTGATGATCTTGCAATATCCAAGAAATTCGTATGGTATGTTTTGAACGCTTAAGGCTTCGCGATAGAGGGCAAGTGCAATGCGAGCCTTTGAATCCGATGGCGAGTGGATGCCTTGTGGTAGGTGGTAGTCCTTGCGCAATGGGGGCCCATAACAGCCTTTGCCGCCCCGCATTGGCACCGTGCATCCGATGCGCAACCTGGCGCGCGCCGGCCGACGGTACCACCACGAAAGGGCAGTGAGAAACCTACAGATCGTACCGAACGCTTCTCGTTCAGAATGCGTAATTGTTCCGGCCAGTCGATGTCGCCGTCGGCAACGGCGGGGTACGGTTTTCCGTCTCTGCGCTGCTTGAAATGCAGCATCGATAACTCATTGACATCGAGTGATGCGGTGACCTCGGAGGGATCGACGCCGTCGCCGGGAGTCAACAGATTGCACGGATCGTAGCAGAGCCTGAGCCGGTCCGCATCGGGACCGAGCTGTTCTCTTGCAAGTGAGAACGTCTCTCGGAACG
>JADFIX010000582.1 GCA_022566435.1 Planctomycetota bacterium | reverse complement strand
ACTATATACTATCCGGGCGTGACTGAGATCCAAAAATTCGACCGCTGTGGTGTACTAATCAGCCACGAACCCGCCCACTACACAACAATGTCAACCGATATCCCTATCGAATCAGCCACTCTCGACGAGAAGGTCGAAAAATCCCTCGACGTACTTGAGGAAACGTGGGATCGATTCGATGCGCCAGTGTTCACCTGTAGTTTTGGAAAGGACTCGAACGCCGTCCTCGACCTCATCAACAGAACGAACGCCGATATCGAGGAACGGACGGCGCTCTCCTTTCTCGACCACGGCAATCACTTTGAGGCGCCCTGGGAGATGAAAGACGAACTCGAGGACTACTACGGCGTCACGTTCGAGACGTACGAGCCCGACTCGAGTTACGAAGAACTCGTCGCAGAGCACGGGCCGCGGGTGAACCAACGGAAACCGGACCTATGCTGTACGACGCTCAAGTCGAATCCGATGGAAGAAATGATCGGGGGGCACGACAGCTGGATCACGGGATACCGGATCGACGAGGGTCTCGGCGACGGCGAGAAAAGCTACGAATGGCGGAAGACTCTCGACTTCTTTGAAGAAAAGTCTGAGGTCGTCCGGGTCAACCCAATCGTCCACTGGACGACGGAAGATGTCTGGGACTACCACGAACGCCGCGACATACCGTACAACAACCTCTACGACGAGGGCTTCGAGTGTCTCGGATGCAAGCAGTGTACGCTCGACGGTGACGAGCTATTCGCGTACGACAGCATCCGACGAGTCGGCGACGGAAAAGCCGACGATTGAAAAACGCTTTGTCGGCAACTCGGGCGTCGTAACCGGTGCGGAACTACCGACGACACCATCTCGAACACAATGACAACGGATAAACAGAATCCGAGCGAGATCGCAGAACAGTTGCTCACCAAGACCGATGGCGAAGAACTCGTCCTTTATCTTGACGAAGCGACGAAGTTACCGGCTTCGATTATCAGGCCGCTTCACCTCCCGAAGTCGGCAAACGATGACATCGACGGCGGCAGCCTCCGGTACGCCGTACGGGCGAGCGAGCGAGCGGTTGAGGAGTTAAAGAACACCGCCCGCGCGGCACAGAGATTCGGAGCCGGAGTCGTCAACGGTTTCACGGGCTCCAGCATCTGGCACCTGAATTACTCGTTCCCGCCTGTTCCGCCCGCAATGATCGACGCCGGTTTCGACCTTTTTGCCGAGCGTTTTAATCCGATCCTGGACGTCTTTGGCGAGTGCGGCGTTCGGTTTGCCCTGGAAGTGCACCCCACGGAAATCGCCTTCGATCTTTATACGGCGGAACGTGCGATTGAGGCACTGGACGGCCGAGAGGAGTTCGGTTTTAACTTCGACCCGAGCCACCTGTTGTGGCAAGGAGTCGATCCCGTCGAGTTTATCCGTGCGTTTCCCGACCGCATTTACCACGTGCACGTGAAGGATGCCATCGTGACACTCGACGGCCGCAGCGGCATCCTCGCCAGCCATTTGAACTTTGGCGACTCGAGGCGTGGTTGGGATTTCCGGTCGCCGGGTCGCGGCGGCGTGAACTTCGAGGAAATCATCCGCGCGCTAAATGACATTGGTTACAATGGGCCATTGTCTGTGGAATGGGAAGATTCAGGAATGGACCGCGAATTCGGCGCCAAGGAAGCCGCCACCTTCGTCAAACAAAAAGACTTTGCACCTAGCGAACGCGCATTCGATGCGGCCTTTGAAGATTAGCTTTGCGAATAAAAACGATGCCGATCCCGTGACATTGCTCAAGCTGCGGAAGTGACTATCAAGTCATCGAGACGATGGCCGCCCATCGGGCCGCGTGCATTACGGAGCCTCCGACGCGCGGCCCGCTGGGCAACGCGGTTAAACGACGAAGTTATTTCGAATCTATTACGAAACAACGACGGGCGCAACGTGCGAATGAGTCTTGACCGAAGGCTCTATTTCTTTGCGCCCGCAGGTTGGAGAATCACGTCGTACGTGGGTCTCTTCGTCCCGTTTTCGAATGTCACGCCGTTCGGAGCATACAGGAAGCTTTCCGTTCCGGTATCGGTTTGCTCGTACTGATACGACAGGCTGGTAACGCCGGCAGTTTCCATGGACTGCACCTCGCCTTCCTCACTCACGCCGTTTCCATTTCGGTCGTGCCAGAGCGCGAGACCACGCAACTCCACACCGGAAACCCGACCGTCCCGGTTGTCATCTAGTGAACCGAGCGCATGATAGCCGTTGTCCCAAAAGAGCCAAAACGTCACGTTGCCAAACAACTGCCGTCCGGAAGTAATTTGTCCGGTAGAACTGTGATCGTAGACCAACCAAGCGGCATCCCGGCTGATCCAAGTCCACGTTTTCGCATATCCCGAACCATCGACATCAAAGGAAACGCGAGCTTTCTGATCGTGCACGTCATCGATTGTCATGTTTTCGCGCAGTGGGATCGCAATCGGTGTAATCGGTTGGCGGATTCTGCTGACGTGTTTCACTTGGTCGGCCAGTTTTGCGATCTCTGCCGCATCCTTCTTTTTGTCGAGCAGCGGAACGAGATAGCCAGATGCCTCTTTGACAACGCTGCGCCAACGGAGACCGGCGCGAGTCATCTCCTTTTCTTTTTTCCATCCGAGTTCAATGGTCTTGCGATACTCGTCGATCGCGCGCATGTCCTGTTCGGCTTGTTCCAAACACCAAGCGTGGCCGAGCCGTGCCGTGAGATGATTTGGGTCCGCCTTGAGAATCTGTTGATACGTCTTGATAGCAAGGGCCAACTGTTCTTTTGCAGCTGCAAGCTTCTTCGGGTCGTCGGTCGGTTTTGCCTTAAACGGAACATGGGCTGGCGTGTAACCAAACCAAGCACCTTCCGACTCTTTTCCCACCCAGACTTTGGTCTTGTCCGTCTTCAATGCGTAGGCCATCGCGTGAGTCCTCGCCAGGTTCAATCGAAGTTTCAGGTCTTTGGGCTTGGCATCGGCTAGCTTTGCCAAGTTTTCAGTCAAGCGATCCACAGGCGTTTCTTCGAGCTGCGGGCGAATGAACCTTGCATTGGCGGCTTGTGACAGCAGCAGCAATCCTAGGGCAGCAAGCAGAATACAAAAGGTTTGTCGTGACTTCATTTTTGGCTCCACTTGGGGAATAGATGTGTTGAGAAGGGTAAAGGGTACCCTATGACTTGATATTCAATGTTCTTCAATCGATCATTGTAGCAAGCACATTGAACGCATGTCGCCTATCGAACAAGAATCGTGATTCAGTAGTGAGTGCTCTCTATTATTAGAGGATGTGTTTAGATTGCCCCCTCTCCCGCTTGCGGGAGAGGGTCGGGGTGAGGGTGGTCCGGAATTGACGATGATTGCCACAGCCCCCTCATCCTAATCTTCTCCCCAGCGGGGAGAAGGGACTTTGAAGACGCGCTCTCAACAGCAAAGGATGGATTGAACATGAAATGTCAGATACCCGTTGTAGCTTGTGTTTGTCTCTGTTTTCTCACAGCGCCGGAGACATCGCGTGCCGAGCAGCAGGCAAGGCCGAACGTCGTGTTCATCCTTACCGATGACCAGCGCTGGGATACCCTTTCACTCGCCGCCCTCGACTACATGCCGGAAGATGTGATGCCCAGCACAAGACGGGAGCTGCTGGACAAAGGAGTTGTCTTCACCGAAGCCTTCGTGACCTCGCCAATTTGCTGTCCAGCGCGGGCATCACTGCTTTCCGGCGGGTTCTACGCCCACAACACGGGCGTTCTTTGGAATCACTGGCCAAACGGCGGCGCTACGAAGTTCCATGACCAACGGTCGCTGGCCACGCTCCTTCAAGCCAAAGGGTATAGGCGTTGAGCATAAGGGCCGCGATGGTAAGGTTTACCGTAAGAATTTGTGGTGCCGCTCCCGTTTCTATAAGCGTGCCACACGCAAGTTCCGCGGGATTGTTGTCGGCCGGG
>JADFIX010000581.1 GCA_022566435.1 Planctomycetota bacterium | reverse complement strand
GAAGACCGACTGGGCTCGGTCGGCCGAGGTCGTGATTATCTGCTGAGGGCCGAACGCGCCCAGCCCGTCCGTGTTCTCATACCACGCGACCTTATCGTCGGTCCTTGAGGCAGAGAGAACGTCCTGATCTCCGTCCCCGTCATAATCCACGTAGCGCCACATGTTTGCCCGCACACGATTTTTGTGAACATTGTTTTTCGAATAGATGCGTTTGCCGTGATCAAAATCAAACTCACCGGTCTTTGCATCCCGCAGATACTCGAAGCAGGTATGAAGAATTCTTGGCTGACCATCGACGTAGCTGACCTGGAAGTTGCTTGATGTCTTTCCGACTCGAACACCCGCGCGAAAAACCGGCATCTTCGTCGAAGCGTCCTGCGTCGGATTCTCAAAGAAATACACGCCGTTTGACGGTTTGTCGGGGCATGAAACCAGCAAGTCCAAATCACCATCGCCGTCATAGTCCATCGGCATCGGCCACGCCCAAAGCCCGACTCCCAGGTCAACCGTCAGTCCAGGGTTGTTGTACTCAAGTGGTTTCAGCTTCCAGTCGACGTCCTGAGCAAACAGGCAACTGGAAGCCAGCAGGAAGGCAATGGTCGTTGTCGTTCGCGTCATGGCGGTCTTTACAAAGTGGATGAACTTCATTCCGTCGGTCAAGTCAATTGTCTTAGCTTAACTTACTTAGCTTAGTTAATGGGTGTTTTAAAACTCTCCCGCTCCGGCTTTGTTTAGACCGAGGTCAAGGGTAACAAATGTACGTGGACATGGGTAACACCCGCAACGAGGGAGAGGGGGCAAGAGCGCGCGCGACCCGAAGCGGTTTTACACGCGGGCAAAGAACAGCCAATCGGTTACCTGCTCGTCGATCAGGCGGTTGTCATAGGTAACCGCCTCGACGTCGACTTGATCGAAGACCTCGCCAAGTGCATCGGCAAACGGTGAATTCTCGGCATAGGACCAGACCGCCAAGATACCGCCGGGTGCCAGATGCCGCCGGGCGGCCAGCAAACCTTGCGTCGTATAGAACGAGACGCTCTCCTCGCACAGACGCTCCTCCGGCGAGTGATCGACGTCGATCAAGATCACATCCAGCAGATCGTCGGGCGGACCGGCGAGCCGCCGGTAAACATCGCCCTGAGTGACAATCAACCGCCTCTCGTCGCCCATTTCGCTGCGCAGTTCGGACGAAACCGGCATCAACCCACGCGCAAGCCAGTCGATCACTTGAGGCAGCAGTTCCACGACTTCGACTCGCGTGACGCGATCCGAGAAGAGCGCTTCGCGTGCCGTATAGCCCAATCCGAGTCCGCCAACCAACACGCGCAGATCTTCGCCCGAATGCATTTGAAGCGCCGTTCGCGCCAAGGCTCGCTCCGAATCGGTATATAGGCTGCTCATCAGAAACTCGTGATTCAGCGTCACCTCAGTCACGATCGTGCCGGGTTGCGAGAGCAATTCCCGCCGCCGCAAACACAAGGGCCCAAGCGGACTCGGCTCGTAGGCCAGAATCTCGAGGTTCGAGTCGGACATGAACAGCAAACCTACGGGGGAACTATCCGTATCTATCTGTTTTCTTCTTATCCTTTTTCAATTTCCGTTTTTCCTTTGGAGTAAGCTGGGCCTTTTTCTGTTTTTCCTTTTTGCCTTTATCTTTACTTCCCCTATCGCCCATATCTTTTTCTCCTTGATTAAAACGAATGGTTGCCCGAAGAAACCGTATTCAAGCTGCTCCAATGCAGAAATGCGATTCTATCGAATCGACCGGCAACAGGCGATGGTGAGTGCCAAAAAGCGAACTGACCCCGTTTTCGTCGTCGAAGGCAGATTTGGAGAGAATGAGTTACGCACTGCGGCCGAGGTGTCGCGTGTCATACGATCCAGAAAAGCATTGTTCTGGCTGCGAATTGAGATAGCGTCGCTAGCTCGCCCGTCTTATTTCGCGCAGGCGCTGAATACGACTTTCAACTTCATCGCACAGAGCCTCAAGTGTCGAAATGCTCTTATTCACAGTGCGGTTGTTCAGCGCATCAACCATTTTCAAATTAGCTTTGATTGCCTTCTCGGCAACGGATTCCAATCGTCGAACTACGTCTTTGACGCGACTGACGAGACGTTGGACATCATCGGCGTTGTCTGTCATGTTGCTACCTCTCCTTAAACGGGCGCTGTCGTTATATTCGTCAAACGCTGCCATGTGACTTGAACCAAAAGATCCTTCTTATCGGTCTCGAGCGAGATACATAACGGCGGGAGCATGTTGTGCGGCCAGAATCTATGCATTCTACAGCGGCCCGCCTGCTCAACCCGACGACGTCGAAGGTACGTTCGCTCCCGGCTCGATCGACATCCGCGTCAGCGTCAATATCCGCTTTGCGATCGAATAGCCATAGCGTGGCGGCGTCAGGCTGCTCGTTCCTGTGAAGTTGGCGTGTCACAACGAAGAGCGTGTCTTCAAGTCCCTTCTCCTCTCTGGGGAGAAGGTTAGGATGAGGGGCATTGCAGAAAGCAAAGAGGCACCTCTCCCTTTGGGAGAGGTGACTGGATCTTAACTCATGAAGCGAATAGGTCTTAAGAGCTGCACGATCTCGCAGCGCAAGACGGAGCAATTTGAAGACACCCTCTAAGAGTTGGACGAACGCCATGATCGTTGTGACCAACCGCATTCCTGTGGCAAGCGGACACGAAATCGACTTCGAAGATCGCTTTCGCAATCGAGTGCATCTCGTCGACAAGGCACCAGGCTTCATTCGGAACGAAATCCACCGCCCACGGCCGGTACGGTTCGACCACGAAACGGGTGAGTTTGTAGACGACCCAGACGCCGAGGGTTTTTACGAAGTGAAAACATGGTGGCGTTCGATCGATGACTTTGTTGCGTGGACGCGGAGCGACGCGTTCGCCGAAGCGCACGCCAACCGCGCTCCCAAAGAGATGTTTCGCGGCCCGAGCGTGCTGGATGTCCACGAAGTGTTTCTTTCGACCGACACCGAATAGCGTCGAATTTGGCCGAAGGCCTCTAGTCAACGTTTACCGGCACGTCGAGGATCGAGTTCATGTGGTTGCTATAGCTCATGCGAAAAGATGCCCCGGATATTGGCGCGATCGTTAATTCCATCGGCACAAGAATTTGGGATAGGGGCCAACCTCGCGACGGACCCCTCCCAGCAATTCTCTGAATAATCCTCGCTAACGTGGCCCGCTTGACGCCCATTGCTGCGCGGCTCTACGATGGCGAATTCCCTATTGGGCGTCGATGTCTCCATGGAAAAAACAAAAGTCGCTATCGTTGGAATGGGAACCGTTGGCGCGGGGGTTGCGCGATTATTGCTGGACCACGGAGACCGCACGGCTCGCCACGCCGGGAGGACGTTGTGGTTGGAGCAAGTTGTCGTTCGAGATGTCAATAAGCCGCGCGACGTCGATCTGCCCGACAATGTGTTGTCCGACGACCTGTCGCGTATCACGGATGATCCAGAGATTAAGTTGGTCGCTCAGTTGATCGGCGGGCTCGAGCCGGCGCGGACGATCATGCTGAAGCTGCTCGAAAGCGGCAAGGATATCGTCACAGCGAACAAGGCACTTCTGGCCGAGCATGGACCCGAGCTGTTTGATCGAGCTCGCGAACTTGGCCGCGCGATCGGATTCGAAGCGTCGGTTGCCGGCGGGATTCCCATCATCGCCAACATCGGGCAGTGTCTTTCGGCGAATCAAATTGGTTCGCTACGAGGCATTCTCAACGGGACGAGCAATTTTATCGTTTCGGAAATGGAGGAGCGCGGAACCAGTTTTCAAGCAGCCGTCGCCGAGGCCCAGCAGCGTGGATACGCCGAAGCGGATCCGACGATGGATGTTGACGGAACGGACACCGTGCAAAAGCTGGCGATTCTTGCTCATTTGGCATTCGGCGCTCGCGTGCATTGGAGCGAGATTCCGCGGACGGGTATCGACACCCTTG
>JADFIX010000580.1 GCA_022566435.1 Planctomycetota bacterium | reverse complement strand
AGTCCGGTGTGGGGCCGTCTTCGCGAACTCATCGATACTAAAGAATATGTGGCAGACGACGGACGGATGTATAAGATTCCTTTGACATTTATCGACGCGGGCTACGCGCATGATACCGTGCTTCAATTTTGCTCGGAGTATGCATCCGGTGTCTATCCGATTTTAGGACGCGAGCGGGCCGCAAAGAATCAAACGATTCAAGAGTTTGCAGAATTCAAAACACAGTTGGGAACCGTAGGGTATCGTATTTTAGTTGATCATTATAAGGATCGAATCGCGCCGGTCTTGCGCCGCGAATGGATAGAGGAAACCGGAGAGCAGCTCCGCTGCATGTTGAATCCCGAGGGGCTCGTGCTTCATCGCTCCACCGGTCTTGTGCTCCGTCGGTCGCTCAACGGCCCGATATCCGGAATCGACATGGCGGACGACCCCCTTCAATACGTCGGCGCAGGTCGGCTCGAATTCACGCTGAACCTAGTGTTTGATGTCACGCTTTGCCCACAAGGACAGGAACCAGCAAGCGACGTGCGAGAACTCACATCACCGCTCTGGCGTCTCGCAGAAAACTCGCAGGCCGGGCAGCCTTGCCCGCGACCGCCCTTGGTCAGGTTTATTTGGGGCAAGAGTTGGAACATTCCCGTGGTAGTGATGGCCGCCTCAGAGCGCCTGGAGAATTTTACTGATGAAGGAAGTCCGCTGCGGTCGTGGTTACGCCTGAAGCTCAGACGGATGGCCAATGCGGACCGGAAGCTGGAATCGGTCGCTCCCCCAAAACCAACGGATCTGGAAGTAGACCGCGCCACGGTGAACCCCGCGGACTTGCGACACTGCCAGCCGATTGGTGACGGCGGTGTTTCGGGCGAACGGTTGGATTCAATCGCCTCTAAATACTACGGTCACCCCGCGTATTGGCGATTGATAGCGCGTTTTAACGAGCTGGACGACCCCCATGCCATAGGCACTTCCATGCTTCAAATACCTCCCGCGCTGGGCGATCTAACGGAAACACGTTCGTGAAAAGTGGCGTCGACTGCATTCCGCGTTGGCATCTCACCGTTGATGGAGCGGAGGTTCCGAGCGAACTGCATTTGTCCAACATTCGCGTCCGTCAATCACTCGGGCAGCCCAGCCAGTGCGAGCTTACGTATGTGGTCACGCCGGCTACGGCACGATTCGCACCATCGCTGGGTCAAAGAGTCTCGCTGAATCTCGGGATACCTCCGAGATTCCTGTTTGAAGGAGACCTGACTGCCGTCGAGTGGAGCGCCGGCCCCTCAGGGCAAAGGGAGCTACGAATTCGGGCCTACGACGACTTGCATCGTCTTCGGCTTCAACAAACGCTCGGGGCGCATGTCGATGTATCCATTGGAGATCTTGCCCGGGCGCTCGGTCGAGGCGCGGGCCTTAGAGTTGCCGATTTCGGCTCCCAGCTGAAATGGGATCGTGTGGTCAACGACTTCCCTACGGACTTGGCGTTTCTGAACTACTACGCGAGACGGGCCGGACGGTACGCCTTCCTGGATCGACAGTCTCTTAAGTTTTTGGATCTGGAGGGGCAAGATGAAACGATCGAACTAAAATACGGAGGCTCCTTGATTGAGGGGCGCATGGAGCAAAACGCCCAACCCTGCTGCGGCACGGTGCGTGTTCTTTCTTGGGATCCCATCACGTCGCGGAGATTTGTTGCCAAAGCGAGTTGTCGTGAAGTGACGGGCGATGACATTCGTGTACTTACGAACCAGGTCGCGGCAAGTGAGAGCCATGCTGAATCGATTGCGCATGCCTCGGCCGCGGAGAGGGCCGCGGCCGCGAAATCCATGTGGGGCGTCGCAAGGGGCGACACCCTGCTGAGCCCTGGTCGCAGAATCCGAGTACTCGGCCTGGCACCCAAACCGGAGTCGTTCGTGATCAGCAGCGTCACGCATCTGATTGATGGTCGCCACGGCTACCTATCGGAATTCAACACGGAGCCGCCGCTTCCGGCGGATCTTACCGAGCAGGTCCGTCAGACGAGCGTTACAGCGGGGCAAGTCAGCGATATCGACGACCCAAAAAAACTGGGCCGCGCGCAGGTCACAATGACGACGTTTGGAGAAGTCCCATCGTCCTGGATGCCGGTTGTTCAACCGGGTGCCGGCTCGCGGAAGGGGCTGGTCGTGATGCCGGAGGTTGGAGACCAGGTTTTGGTACTGCTGGTGAATGGAGATCCCGCCAGAGGCGTCATACTCGGTGGTTTGTTCGGAATTGAGGGGCCACCACAAGACACCAACGCCAAGTCCCAAGCGGGCACCTGTCGTCCGTTTTCGCTCCGCACACCTGGCGGACAGTACTTTCGTTTCAACGATGCGGATGAATCTATTCGCATCGAGAACAGCGATGGATCGTTTCTGAGTATGGACCCGAAGAAAGTGGTTCTCCACAGCGCGACGGATCTCGTGATTGAAGCGCCAGGCCGTTGCCTGACAATTAGTGCGAACACCATCGATTTTGAAAGGGCTACTTGATGCTGTGGCTCAACGAGGATGCGGTGCTATTGTGCGACCACCGAATGGGAGTGGTGGGAAAGAAAGCGTCGCAAGATTGGGTGCGAATTGAAAAGCGGCCGGTGCTGGTCGCGACCGACCCCGAAAGGGTCGGTATTGTGGGATGCCCAATCGCGCCGCCACTCAAGCCCTGCCTGCTGACCCTGCGCGTGGATTCCGGCTACTCGGGCTTCATCCGCATTGGAACGGCAAGCGTCTGCTTGGATATCCTTACCGGACTCACTGACGGCTCGCCTCCAGGAACCGTGAAGTACACCGTCAGCTCCCCAGGTCAGGCATTCGTCAATCAACGAGGTGCGTTATGAGAACGGTACGGAATTGCCGAGCTTGGAGATTTGATGACGTCCCTGCCCAAGTGCCGGATGACGCCCATGAGCCGGACGTAGGCGGAATATGTCTAACTCTTGCAGGCGGCATTTCCACGATCGATGAAGCCGAATCCGTTCGGCAGTCCATACGGCTGTTGCTCGCCACGCGACCGGGAGAACGCGTGATGCGCCCCGAGTACGGCTGTAGCCTGCACCGCCTCGTCTTCTCCGCCAACGACGCGAGTACCGCTGGGCTGGCAATACACTACATTCGGCAGGCGATCGAGCGTTGGGAGCCCAGAGTAATCATAGAACAGATCGATGCAGGCCCGCACCTATTTGATGCCCGTGAGTCGCAATTGGGGGCGGAGACTGACTCCCATCTACAGATCGCTCTTTGGTACAAGCTTAGTACCATCGGCACCACTGGCTTCATCGGCCTTTCCTTTGATTTTGCGACCGGAGAGCAGCATTCGACACTGACAAGGGAACATCGGATATGAAGTTGCGACCTCCGAATCTCGACGACCGAAGCTTCGATGATCTGCTGAGTGAAGCCAAGCGTATTGCGGCGCAGCGGTGTCCGAATTGGAGCGATTTTTCCCCTGGCGACCCAGGAACAACGCTCCTTGAACTATTTGCCCACCTCACGGACGTTATGCTCTATCGGCTCAATCGATTGCCGGAAAAAGCATACGTCGAGTTTCTGCGGATCATGGGCGTACGTATCTTTCCTCCATCCGCCGCACGCGCGACGCTGGAATTCTCGCTAACGGAAGGCTCCGATCGTACGGTTGAAATCCCGCGATTGACCCGCGTAGCCGCGTCGCGCCCGTCTGATGACGGCGAACCGCCGATCTTCGTGACCGCGAAGCAAGTGCGCCTCGATCCGGACCGTCGAACCGCGACGTGTCTTGCTTACCACTGCGGGGTCATCGAAGAAGAGTCGATTGGTAAGACCACCGGCGAACCGGGGCAGTCCTTCAACCTGTCCACCTCCCCGGTCATCGCGCGAACCTCTGATGAAGATCTCTTTATCGGTGTGGAGATGACCGACGCGGAGCGATTGGCGGCCAAGGGCCGTGTTCCTGGCCTACTCTGCAAGCAGGATCG
>JADFIX010000579.1:551-3964 GCA_022566435.1 Planctomycetota bacterium | reverse complement strand
GGCGCCATGGACCACTCCAGCGAGCGGCGGCGACTCCTTCTGGATTCGCTGGATCAATCGTCGGACGGCGTCAGCGTCGATGATGTCCGCTTGGGCCATCGTAATATCGACACCCAGTTTTTTCATGTCGTTTATGGTCGCTTCATCCTCGGCGCTCTTGCAGCCGCTGCGACTAAGCAGAATCAGGTAACGGGCGCCGTGGTCGGCCATCCAGCGTGCGACTTCCAGCCCAAAGCCGCTGGCGCCGCCGGAAATCAAGTAGCTGCGACCGGGTCGAAACGCGACGTTCCGCGGCGGCAGCGTCCGGACTCGGTCGTCCTGCATGTTCATGACGATCTTGCCCCGATGCGCTGCCCGAGTCATGAATCTCAGGGCTTCGGAAAGTTTGGAAATGGGAAACTCGGTGATGTCCGGTGGTTGAAGCTTGCCGTCATCGAACATCGCGATGACTTTGGTCATCGCTTGCTGATGCAACTCGGGTTTTTGCGCAGCGAGCCGGTCGATGTCGACGACGAAGTAGGAGATGTTTTCGCCTAGTCGCTGCAGACCGAGTTTGTTGTTGCGATAAATGTCCAACTTGCCAAGTTCGACGAAGCGGCCAAACGGCGCGAGGCATTTCAGGCTCTGCGTGATGAAGCGTCCGGTGAGAGAATTGAGGACAATATCCACGCCGCGCCCGCCCGTGACTTCCATCACGCCGTTGTAAAAATCAAGCGAACGCGAATCGAATACGTGCTCGACTCCCATGTCGCGCACAAATTGGCGTTTTTCTTTCGTTCCCGCCGTAGCGATCACAATTGCTCCTGCACGTTGGGCAAACTGAATCGCAGCACCGCCGACGCCGCCGGCCGCGGAATGAATCAACACCGTCTCGCCACGGTCCATCCGTGCCAGATGGCACAGCGAGTACCAGGCCGTAATAAAGACGACAGGAACGGCGGCGCCCTGCTGGGGCGTCAGCCGACTCGGCCGGTGTGCGACGTAATGTGCCGGTGCGGTCACGCGCCCGCTGAAGCCGTCGGCCACGCGGGCGATTACCTCGTCGCCAGCTTGAACGTGCCCGACAAGACGACCAGTACCGAGTACGCGGCCGGCGACTTCGAAACCGATACGGACGCCTGCCAGCCCGCCGGCCACCGCATTCGCCGGAAGCAAGCCCATGGAATTCACGATGTCCTTAAAGTTCAGCGCAGCCGCCCGAACGGCGATCTCCACGTCATTTTCACCGAGATCGACAGGCGGAAGCCTCCGGAAGACGATTTCGTCTAGCGCTCCTGGCAGGCTCACATCGGCTCGGTAATCGCCTCCGAATCCCTCTTCTTCGGAACTGGCGACCTGTTCGGCGGATTCCCGCTCGACGCGGTGCAACTCCCGCACGTATCGCTGATCGCCTCGAAGACTGATCTCCGATTCGTCGCGATCTCGGCGATTGTGTAACAGTTCCGCGACAAGCGACTCGACTTCGTTTGCCGTAATGGCTTGGCTCAAGTCAATGACTGCCAGCGGAACGTTTGGGCATTCGTTGCTTATGACGCGTGCCATGCCGAACAGAATCGCTTGCCCAAGATCAAGCTGCTGGTCGCCGTCTAAACCCGCCGCACCGCGAGTGACCACGCAAAGCCGAGGCACGCCCTCGTTCCTATGCAATGACTGCGCGAGGTGTAAAAGCGACGGGACATAAGGGCATTCTGCAAGCCCCCGCCAAACGGATTCGCATCGAGACAGCCCAGCCGCAAATACAATCAACGTCCGCCGATCCAGCGGAATGTCCGCGAGCATTTCGTCGAAAGAGTCCTCTGGGCCGGCGTGGATGATAAGCGGGTGAACTCCTTCTGCGTGCAGCCGCGTGGCCAATTCGGCGATGATTTTCTCTTCATCTGGCCCTTGAACTTCGGGGACGATCACTGCGGCTGTAGTGTAGTCGAAGTTGCGGCCGTGAAGGTCGGCGTCGCGTGGGGCTGGCGTCCAGCGGTATTCGTAACAGCCCTCATATACGGTGTCGGACAGATGCGATCCCACGCCGGACAGTCGTCTGCACGTTAAGCCAAGCACCTCGGCAACCAGTTCGCCGCTTTCCTCAAAAACCAAGGTGTCGAAAGAGATTTCCTTCTCTTCAACTTTTGTAACCCGCACATAAGACCAAACGCTTCGCTTCGGCTGCCGATGAAACCGCACGCGGTCGACGAGATAGGGAAGAAAGATACGCTGCGGGTCGCCGCTGCGATGGACATGTGAGAAATTTACATGAAGACAAGCGTCGAGAAGCGCTGGGTGAATAAAGTTCCGCTGTGATTCATTACTCAGTTCGGCGGGCAATTCGAGGTGGGCCAGCATTTCTTGTTCGTGGTGCCAAAGCTGGTGTATGCAGCGGAAGCTCTCATCATAGCTTAGGCCCGCTGCTCGAATGGTGTCGTAGAACGACTCAACTTGAAGCTCATGGTCATCGTGAAACAGCCCACGCACATCTGAGAGCGATACCGTTGATTTCTCGAAACGGTCATGCATCGTGTTGATGCGCCCCGAAGAATGCCTTGACCACGGCGAATCACCGGGCACATCCGCCGGTCGGCTGCAGATGCGGTAGTCCCCTTCTGAGGAAACGATCTCCAGCTGAACCTCCAGCGGGTGACGGCTGTTGTCCGGCAGGATTAGGGGAGAGTCAAATTGAATGTTCTCCAGGAAAAACGACTCGCCACGAAACTGCTCACTTGCCACGGCCCATGCCAGTTCCAGATGTCCGGTGGCCGGGAAGACGATTTCGCCATCCACTTGATGATCACGGAGGTAGGGAAACTTCTGAACATCCAGCGCAGCATCCCAAATGGCCAGGCCTTCTTCCGTGACCATTTGAGTCTGGCGTTTCAGGAAGGGATGTTCGAACCGTCCCTGGCGCATCTCCGCAGCTGCGGGCGATTCGAACCAGTAACGGTTGTGTTGCCATGGGTTTTGGGGCAATCGAACATAGCGTCGATCGTTACCGAACATCAGCTCCACGTCCGGCTCAAGCCCGCGGGCCGCGAGTCGCGCCAAGCTCTGCAGGAACACCGTCACTTCAGGTTCTTGACGAGTCATCGACGGAGCCATAATGGCATCGGATTCGAGCTTCTTAATAAGAGCCTCACCACCGCCGACCGTTACGGGATGCGGACCGATTTCCACAAAGGTGTCGAAGCCGTCCTTGAGCATGGCGCTCAGAGCATCCGTGAACAGGACCGGCTGGCGCGCGTTTCGGTACCAATAATCCGCGTTCAGGTGCGCGCCGTCTTCCTCCTGGCCGGTGACGGTGGAGTACAGCGGCGTCGTTGCCTGAACACCCTGCACGTGAGCCAAAGACTCCAGCAAGATGTCCTTGATCGGTTCCATGTGGTGGCTGTGATACGCCACTTCGACGCGTACCGGTCGATTGAAAACGC
>JADFIX010000579.1:0-541 GCA_022566435.1 Planctomycetota bacterium | reverse complement strand
CCGCATAGCGGATCTGTGCATGCGATTCGTAGATCGGGTGCCCGTTGTGCACGAGCACCGGCACGGTGCCGGCAGGGTTCACCGAGAGCATCCGCGCGCGAATGTTCTCGTAGGTGCCTGTCTCGATGAGATCGATGTGATGGCTGTGATACGCAACCTGGACCCGGACCGGCCGATTGAAGACACCCTGAGATTCCAGCATCTCGGCAATGCGCTGAAGCGGAATCGAGTCGCCGGATAACGTGAGCATTTCCGGACCGTTTACGGCACCGATCGAAACACCATCATGGACTTCAATCAGCTTGCGGGCTTCTTCCAGCGAGAGCCCGACGGCAAGCATGCCACCTTTGCCCGAAACCCGGTCTTGGCATTGCGAACGATGGTAAATCACCTGGACCGCTTGCTCGATCGTCAAGGCTCCGGCCGCAAAGCCCGCGGCAACTTCGCCGATCGAGTGTCCCACGATTCCATCGGGCTGGATCCCGTAGTGCTCGTAGAGTCTTACCAGCGCGATTTGGATGGCCATGACTGCAGGCTGGAC
>JADFIX010000578.1 GCA_022566435.1 Planctomycetota bacterium | reverse complement strand
TCAGCACCGGCGTACGATGGGCGTGATCCGCAATTCGGGCCTGCGCTTCCCGGACATCTCTAAGACTAGCCGCGTAATTCGACATAATAATGGGCTATTGCAACCGAAACCCCCTGTTTCGGGAAGAGCACAACCGGGCAACAATCCGCGCCGCAGGCGGCAAAAACACGGTTCCACCAGAGGACCGGCTGACGGCTCCATTCCGGCCGCACCGTGCTCATTCGAGTATGGCACGGGAGTATTCCTCGTCCGATCATATCGTGCCGATATCAATTCACAACGCGCGGTGTCGCGTGGACCGGTCTTCGCTTTGATGGGACCCGCCGCCTCCTGGCTGTTGCTTCGATGGGGGTGTGGCGGTTAAGCTTCTTGTCGATGCGGACCGGGAGGGGCTATCCCGACGATCAGCCGGAGGCGGAATGGCTTTCAAAGGCCGGATACTGTTGAGAGAAAACCGCGATCGCAAGAGGTCGTATTTGCCCACGCCGCAGTGGATTCGATTCATATTGACCATCTGCATCGGTTTCTTGCTTACTGCGGTCGCGTTTATCGCAATTCGGAACGTGAATGCGCACAAACAACTCGTGGCATTCGAGCGCGCTTCGATCACCCGATTATCCACGTTGCGCAGGGGTATTGAGAACAAGTTGGGTGTGGTAGAAGAGGTGGGCGCATTCATGGCGGCCCTGAACGATCCGACCCGGCAGCAGTTTCGGGAGGCCGTTCGGCTCTATTTATCACGCGACCCGGCCATTCAGTCGCTCTACTGGGTGCCACGTGTGCCGGATTCCCAGCGAGCGTCCTTCGTGGAGGCTGCCCGAAAAGACGGTTTCCCCGACTTTCAATTCACGGAACGGCGATCGCAAGGCGACATGGCCAGGACCGGCCGGCGCGACGTGTATTTTCCGGTCTATTACCTCGAACCCTACGAGGGAAACGAAATCGTCTTGGGTTTTGACAATGCCTCCAATCGGAAGCGCGCCGCGGCCCTGTCATCCGCGCGAGATACCGCGGAAATCGTCGGTACGCCGCGTATTCCTTTGGTTCAGGAGACTGACAGCCAGTTTGGGTTTCTCGTGTTCTTGCCGATTTTTGTCCGCGGAGCGGCCATCTCGTCGCGTGAAGAGCGGCGAGAGAATATCCGCGGCTTCGTTTCAGCGGTGTTGCGAATCGACACGATTGTCGAACAGGCTGTCGCCACGTTGAAGCCAGTCGGAATTGACCTGCATCTCTATGACATGTCCGCTCCCATGGGCCAAAACTATCTGAGTGCATATTCGTCACGAATGCGCAAAACGCCGATGTCGCCGATACCTGATCCAGCTCAGATCAGGCGAGACTCTATGCACCATGCGACGTCGTTCGATGTCGCAGGACGAGAGTGGATGCTCGTGGCCACGCCCGCCCCCGAATTCATCGCGGCACACAGGGACACGCATTCCTGGTGGGTGATCCTTGGTGGCTTGTTGATCACCGGACTCGTATCCGGACTTCTATTAAGCGATTCGTATCGGGCGACAAGGCTCGGCGTATCGAACTTGCACCTTGCCAACGAGATTACCGAGCGCAGCCAGATTGAAGAAACCCTTCGTCTAGTCGTGGAAGGCACGTCGTCGGTGGTCGGGGCGGGCTTCTACCAAGCGTTGGTTCAACGTCTCGCGTCCGTATTCACCGTCCGCTTTGCCTTCGTATCCAGGTTTGATCCGTTGATCGAGGGAAACGCTCAGTTGCTGGCCATGTGGGAGAAGGACGGTTTTGCGGAGCCGTTCGAGTACGATATGCGGGGAACGCCCTGCGAGCAGGTTGCCGAGAAAAACTTGTGCTATTTTGCCGCCGGCGTGCAGGCACTGTTTCCGGAGGATCGGTGGCTTCAGGAGGCAGGCATCGAGAGCTACCTGGCGATTCGGCTGCTCGACTCCGCGTCGAATCCGATCGGACACCTGGGCGTCATGGACACCGAGCCGATGTCGGATGTGGGGTCACGAGTTTCCATCCTGCACGTGTTTGCGGCCCGGGCCGCTGCGGAACTCGAGCGTGAGTCGGCCGAGAAGCGGCTGCTGGCGAGCGAACGCGGGGCGCGCGAGCAATTCGCCCAATTGGAGGTTCTTTACAACGAGGCACCGCTGGGCCTTTGCCACATGGATACGGACTTGCGTTTCTTGCGCTGCAATGACAAACTCGCGGAGATCAACGGCATCCCGGCCGCCGACCACATTGGACGATCGCTTCGCGAAATCATTCCCGAGATTGCCAAGACGGTGGAGTCGGTCTACAGGGAGGTGATCGAGTCCGGCGAGGCGGTGGTTGACGTCGAAGCGACGGGTGCGACCGCGGCCGATCCGGAGAACGTACGCCATTTCAGCGCTTGCTATTATCCCATCAAGTCGGAAGACGGGGTCGTCATCGGTGTGAGTTCCATCGTCCAAGATATCACCGAGCGAAAGCAAAGTGAGGAGCTGCTGCATTTACGCGAGGTGAAGTTGGCCCATTTTTCGCGATTGAGCACGATGGGCGAAATGGCCATCGCGATCGCCCACGAGCTGAATCAGCCTCTCGCGGCCATCATGAACTTTACGGGCGCATGTCGCCGGAGGCTGCGCGCCGGTCATGGAAGTGATGAAGATCTTGCGCACAGCTTGGAGCGAATCTCGTCGATGGCGGAGCGTGCCGGGCAAATTATTCGTGGCGTCAAGGGCCTCTTTCGCAAACGAGAACCACATCGTTCGACCGCCGATATGAACGAGCTTATTCGAGATGCGGTAGGCTTAGTGACGCCCGAGGCGCGATTCGGAGGCATCGAAATCAAGCTCGAATTGGAAGACCATTTGCCGCCGGTCATGGTCGATGTGATCCAGATCCAGCAGGTTGTCTTGAATCTGATTCGCAATGGAGTCGATGCGATGCGGGACGCCGGAAACGGACGACAGGTCATTGTGATTCAAACCATGGTCGCAAATGGAGAGGAAGTCGAGGTAGCCGTCGCGGACAGGGGAAGTGGCATTGCGACGGCCGTCAGCGATCGTCTGTTCGAACCGTTTGTCTCGACCAAAACCGAAGGCCTCGGAATGGGATTGTCGATAAGTCGTTCGATCGTCGATGCACACGGCGGGCGGTTGTGGGTGGACGCGAATAGTGGTCCGGGCGTCACGTTTCGATTCGTCATTTCTTGCGTTGGCGCCGCCCGGGGCAGATAAGCTTGCGGTGCCGGGTAACGTGCGTCATCGATGGTCCCAACTGATTCAACCGTAGTCAATTCACCAATTGGACGCGTGTATGTTGACGGTTAGAATGGTCGGATAGCGGTCGTGTTTTTTTTGGAAGAGTCGTCAACATGTTTCACTCGTCGATTGTCGCGTTTCCGTGGGATCTCGTGGATGAGGGGCTGGATGCCGCGCTCGACCTGGTGCAGGGCGAGATTGGTGCGACAAGTCTTTCAGTGTGGGCTTCGACGCCGCCTATCGGGCAAATGAGGGCCCGCCCGCTTTCCCCGAGGTGCTTTCAAACAGACGGTGGTCTTTTCTTTCAGCCCGACGCAGCGCTCTACGAAGATTCGCGGTGCAAACCGCCCACGGCCGACTGGATCAAGTCGCGAAATCCTTTCGCGCGAATCTCCGAAGGCTGTCAAACGCGGAAACTCGGTTTGCGGGCGAACATCTCGCTGACGAAAGTCGGACCGTTGGCGGAGCGACATCCGTCGGCGGCTTGCAAGAATGTGTTCGGTACACCGTCGCACCGCTCGGTTTGTCTTTCCAATCCCGATGTGCAGGCGATGCTCGCGGCGCTGGTGCGCGATCTGACGTCGAACTATGTCGTGGCGGCCGTGGTGCTGGCCGATCTTGACGTTGCTTGGGGCGAAGCCCTCGACTTGCCAATACCCGTGCAAGGCGAGGAGGTCGGACTCCTCCGCCGGCTGCTGTCGCTCTGCTTTTGTGAATCGTGCCGGCAAACTGTGGCGGCGTCGGGC
>JADFIX010000577.1 GCA_022566435.1 Planctomycetota bacterium | reverse complement strand
CTTGGAAGGCCACAGTGCTGTTCTAGCAGGGAATTCGATGGTTGTCTACGGTGGAAAGACCGCGGCCACGGTGTTCAGAAAATACGGCGGCTCTTCCGGCATCATCTCATACAGGCGGATGGTTTTCAGAAACGCAAACGGATCTCCGACCTTCTCGAACCCGGAGTAGATAAAATACGCGCCCAGGGCCAAGCGTATCAGCATCGTCACGGGAATCTTGCCCTGATCGAGCTTGCGAATCATCTTATTGTTCATCCTCTCTCGACGCATGCCCCACCGCCACCGGCTGATCCTTCGATTTCCATTCGTTCCACCCGCCCTCGTAAAGGAAGAGTCGATCGTACGGAACATCAAATTCAATCAGATCCTGGCACACGTAAATGCTGTCTTCGCAGTCGCCACCGTTGCAGTACACGATGACCATCTCCGCCATTTCCGACGCTTCTAGAACCGGCTCGATGTACTGCTCGATGCGAAAATGGTCGGCCTGCAACGCCCCTGGTACGTGGCCTTCTTCGTATGACTGGTCATCTCGAGCGTCTACGAAAACGTAGGCCCCATCCGCCGTGGCGGCATCGCGAAATGCGTCCACGACCTCGTTGAAGGCGATGGTTTGGAAATCGTGTTTCGGGAGAGTCGGTTTCGCCGAGTCGGAAGCCGCCTCCGGTTGAGGTGGTTTCGAGACGTCGGGCCCCGTTGGACTTTTGCCCTTGAAGAAGTAGTTCTTGTTCAAGTCGATGGCGTCGGTCGCCCATAACCCGTTCATGCAAAAACCCAGCCCCACGCCTATTGCCCCGACGATCAGGAACTGGACCACGGTACTCTTGACACCATTCATTTTCTCATGACTCCCGCCGTATCAAGACGCGTTCCAAGTCGTGAATGCCATGGTAGTGGCACGAAGCGCCCTACTACCTCATCTTTGCCGTTCATACTACGCACGTCAATTCACCGCGGCGCCCACGTTACCATCGGGTGACACGGTCTCTAAGACCGGCCCCTACGGGCGGATCGGCTCATTCGCTTTTTCTACGATGGGTGGACAAGTTACCGGAAGCACCCCGCAACATGCTCTCGGAGTGCGTGTTTTGCAGTGACTGTTTAATCATTGCTACTCTTGGCCCGATAGCGTACACGATTTGAATTACGAACGGCGTTGCAGTAAATTACTTGTTCCGTTTCCAGAAAGGCCCAGCCGGCTATGGCGCCCCTGCCTGCGACGGAGGGGTTGGGGAGGGCTCCAGATTCGGCATGCAACCCCCCAGTGTCCCGCCCGGCGCGAGCGTAGGCGTAGCAGATGAACGAAACATGAGGACTGACAGGATGACGAAAACAGGTGTCGGTAGGATCGTAGGTATCGTCGCAGTGTCGTGGGGCGCGGCTTTTGCGGGCGCCGATAACTCGGCGAAGGAGGAACGGGCGGAATCAATGCAAGTCGCCTACCGCGTCACCGGGGGAACGGTCGAGCTGCATTTTGATGCGTCCATGTTGCACGCGCTCGGCTGGAAGATCGTGAGCAAGGCGAGCGAGGCGCGAAACGATCTGGAAGGCGCCATCGTGCTTCCGATCAACGAGAACGCCACATTCCAGCTTGACACCGCGGGCGGTGTCTTCGACAGAATCATCGGCGGTTCAGTCACGACGTTCGGGGCGATGCTCATTGAAGACGCGGACAACGCTTCGCGTTTCGTGCTCGGCAATTTCGGAATTCACGTGGATAAGGGGGGGCGTTGGTTGGTCACTAGCGCGACCGGCGCAGCGAGCGAGTTCGTTGTCTTTGAGGTTCCATCCCAGGTGATCGATTTCAGGGCGAATGCTGCGCGACTCAATCTCGTGGGCGAGTTGATAATCGCCGAGGAATGGGCGAAACAGATCGGACGACCGGAACTGGCGAGAATCGAAGTGGGTGTCGTTCGGATCTTTGCGGACATGGCCCGGGCGGACCAAGTCGTCGGACCGCCGGAACCGGATGACTCGCCGCCGCAAGGCAGTCGCGGCCCAAGCAGCGGTCCTGACGTCATCGTCGGCGACCTCCACCAAATCGGGAACTACGGCAGCTCGGGCGGCATCGCCGCGTTTTCCGTAGGCACGACTTCCTGCAACATCGGCGATGTAGACTTGATTTGGATTGCCGAGACGAACGAGCACCCGGTCATTGGCCAAAATATGTACAAGCTCCAGGGTGGTCGACTGACACAGATCGGACAGAGCTGGCTCAAACATGGTTTCTTCGCCTTGTCCGGGACGCTCTGCAGCGGCGGCGGGGGCTGTGACGGAGATCCAAGCGGGGACAACCTCGGACCGGGTTGCTCCGACCCCTACAGTGCAAGCCTGAACGGCAGCCAACCCAACTTGGGCCCGCGATCGGAGGTCAATCCATTTTCGGGATTCTATCCGTATCCATTTTCAGCGCCCGCTGCACCGGCAACAATCGGAAGACGTCTGCAAGTGCACCATGAGGACCTCGAGCCGAGCCTGAACCCCGGCGCACAATATTTCGTCGAAGGACACTACATTGCTCTCGACGACGCGCAAGCGCGAAACGGGCTCAACAATGCCTCCTACCGACAGATCAACGTATCGGGCAGCGGCACGAGTTTCAGCATTTCGCTGACCGGCTCGACTCAGCGAGAGCAACCTGCCATCCAGGCCTGGGCGGATTTCGATCCGGCTGTCACAGTGGTCGACTGGTCAGTCCCAGGAGAGGGACTTTTCTGGCTGGCCACCAAGATCACCGACATGGGTGACGGGTGGTTTCTTTACGATTATGCCGTTCATAACTTGAATTCCGACCGCTCCGGTTCGGCGTTCAGCGTGCCGGTTTTTCCCGGCACAGGGCTCCGCAACATCGGTTTCCACGATGTGGACTCGCACAGCGGCGAGCCCTACGAGTTGACCGACTGGACGGTCGTCCAAAGTAACGGACTCTTGACGTGGCGAACCGACGACTGCCTGACCAACCCCGACACCAATGCGCTTCGCTGGGGAACCATGTACAACTTTTGGTTCGAGGCCCGAAAAGAACCGGATACAAGTCAAACGGGTGAGGTTGTCCTCAGACTCTGCAAGATGAGCATCCCCGATTCGATCTCGAAAAACACCACCGTGCCCACGTTCACTTCGAACGATTGCAACGACAATGGCGTACCGGACGACGAAGATATTTCCAACGGCACGAGCGAAGACTGTACCGGCAACCTCGTACCGGATGAGTGCGAGGGTGATGACGACGGCGATGGCATCTGGAACCCCTGCGACATTTGCAACCTCGGTGACGACACGCTGGATGGGGACGAAGACGGCGTGCCCGATGCTTGCGATGCGTGCCCGGGGTTTGATGACAGTCTGGACTTCGACGGGGACGGCGTCGCGGATGGCTGTGACAACTGCCCGTTCGATCACAATCCGTCCCAGGCCAATGAGGACGGCGATGCCCTGGGCAACGCATGCGATCCGGATTTCTGCCAAGAACAGGCGGCGTTCGAGCACTTTGACGTCAGTCCTCTCGGTTGGACCGTGGAAGACGGGGGTGCGACGGACGGGCAATGGGAATGGGGTTTTCCGATCGGCGGCGGTGACCGACAGGACCCGGCCGATGACTTTGATGGCGGCGGGGGATGTTATCTCACAGACAATGTAGACGGCAACTCCGACGTCGACGGCGGTACGACCAGACTACTGAGTCCCGTCTACGATCTTTCGGCAGGAGACGCCACCCTCTCTTATGCATATTGGTTCGGTACGACCGACCAGATCGGCGAGGACAGCTTGCTTGTGGAGGTCACGGATAACGGCGGCTCGAGTTGGACGCCACTGGCTTTTTACAACATCAACGTCGAGGCATGGCAGACGGATTCGTTTGTACTCACTGACTTTGTCACGAACACCGAAACCGTGAAGCTCCGTTTCTCTGCGACAGATGGCGGCGCCCCGACGATCATTGAGGCGGGCATCGACGCTGTCGAAAT
>JADFIX010000576.1 GCA_022566435.1 Planctomycetota bacterium | reverse complement strand
ATCGCGATTCTCGCGTCCATGCGTGCCCGCTGCTGCGTTTTCTCGCCCCGAACGCCCCAAACAGGCTCCAAACATCGAAAACCCCGCGGAAGTCATTCTATGGGGGGGGTCTGACGAACCACAGTTACACGGCTACCCGCCGAATCGAGGGCATTCGCACAAACAATTCACAAGGGACGGGAACGCAACCCTGTCGCTTTTACTTTTTTTCGCCCTTGCAGGTCGCTCGTCTTTCGTGCAACATTCCAGCACGCGGCCCAGAGTCTTTGAGAATCGAGCCTGCGACGAGCCGATGCGTTCAGTCGTGTTGACTGAAAATCGCAAATCGAGAGCCAGACCTGATGCCCGTACTGAGCTTCAAGGGAAAGACGGCGGTTGAGACCTACCGCCACACCGTCCCGCACCACACACTGGAGTTCGACAAGAAGCTGTCCTGCCTGCCGAAGGGCGAAGACACGTACCGCCACGACAAGTGGTGCTGCCTGATGTACCCGTGCCTGAGGTTGCTCAAGGAACCGCTCGGCGACGACGGGGCGATGTTTGTTCCCAGAGCCGAAACAAGGCCGATGCACACGAGTGATACGACTGTACGAAGCGAAGCAAAAAAGGTAATGCCTGGACCAGAATGATCTCCAAGTTACTACGTGCATCAGAAAAGAGCACCGCCGAGTTGCTCGACCTTTCGTCCGAGTTCCAAGGGCAATACGAAGCTCGTACATCGCTCGACGAGCGTAAGAAGCGTGGACAGTTCTTCACGCCGCCGCCCGTTGCGAGGTTTATGGCCGGCCTGTTGTCGAAGTTCCCACAGCGCATCAAGGTGCTCGATCCCGGAGCTGGAATCGGCATACTCTCGGCAGCCGTCTGCGAACGAACCTTGCGCCTTCGGTCACCCCGTCACGTGGAGCTTGTACTCTACGAAACTGACCAAGCCGTCATCCGGCTCCTCGACGAGAACATGACGCGTTGTCGCTCGGTGCTCAAGAGCGCGGGGCACACCCTGACCTACGAAATTCATGCCAAAGATTTCATCCTCTCAAATCGCCACGCGTTTCAACAGCCGACACTCTTCGACGTGCGACCGCAACTCACCGAGTTCGACGCCGTCATCATGAATCCCCCCTACTTCAAGATTAGGAAGAACTCGGCATACGCCCGGATAATGGAGCGCACCGTCCATGGACAACCGAATATCTATGCCCTCTTTATGGCCCTCGCAGCTGAGATGCTTCGGCCTGGTGGCGAACTCGTAGCCATCACGCCTAGGAGTTTCTGCAGCGGGGTGTACTTTCGAGGATTCAGACGGTGGTTCTTAGGGCGCATGTCCCTTCGACACATTCATCTCTTCGAATCTCGCAAAGATATGTTTCGCAGCGCAAAGGTGTTGCAAGAAAGCGTGATCACAAGCACCGCACGCACAACCAAGCCACTGAACACGATCACAGTAACCACAACTTTCGGAGCAGACATGCTGCAAGAGCCACATAGTCGTCAAACGGCGACCACCAAGGTCATCGACGATTCGTCCGGGAACATGGTGATACGGATTCCAGAGAACGCCCAAGACGCTCGTATTATGGACGTTATCGAGAGCTGGCCAAAGCGATTCGCGGACCACGGCCTATGCGTCTCCACCGGACCCGTCGTCTTGTTTCGATCAACGGCGTTTCTGCTCGACAACCCCAATGCTAGAAACGCTGCCCCACTTCTCACAATGCGCAACGTCCAACGATTCGAAACCGTCTGGCCCCTTCAGGCGAATGGCAAGCCAGCCGCCTTCAAAGTCTGCACCGAATCGCTTAATCGCCGGTTGCTCCTTCCCACCAGGAACTACGTTCTATTGCGGCGGTTCAGTGCAAAAGAAGAGCGGCGCCGGCTTACGGCAAGCTGCTTCTTGAAAGCTAACGAGCCTGGCCCTTACGTCGCATTGGAAAACCACCTCAACTACATCTATCACGCTGAACGTGAGTTGACCAACAACGAGACCTATGGCCTTGCGGGCATTTTCAACTCCGCTTTGCTCGATCGCTATTTCAGAACACTAAGCGGGAACACCCAGGTCAACGCTACGGAACTCCGCGCGATGAACTTCCCCGACTTGGAGACGATATCCCGAATCGGCCGCCGTATCAATACACTGCGCGACTTTGCGGCTAGCAAGGTAGAGCACATCATTCTCGATGAACTCGGGGTCAATGGAATCCTCGAACGATACCTAATGGAGTTCGCCCGTTGAGCAAACTCGAGCAAGCCATCGCGATTCTCGCATCCCTCGGATTACCTGCAAAACAACGAAACGAACGCTCGGCATTGACGCTTCTCGCCCTGGCCCATGTAGGCCCCAGAGGCTCCTGGAAACGCACCGAGCAGCCACTCTTGCGAATCTGGGACATCATGGCCTTCATGCGGGAGAAGTACGGCAAAGATTACGCCGCAAACTCGCGAGAGACGATTCGCCGACAGACAATCCATCAGTTCGAGCAGGCTCGAATTGTGGACCGAAACCCCGACGACCCATCCCGGCCCACTAACAGCGGAAAGACCGTCTATGCCCTCGCTAACGACATTACGCGCGTTCTTCGCTTCTTCGGAACCCGGCAATTCGACAACGCCGTTGCTGACTTCATCAAGAAAGTCGGCTCACTCCAAGCGGCATATAGCGGAAGCCGTGCCAAGCATCGTGTCCCCCTAAAAATGTCCGACGGCTCGACCGTCTACCTCTCACCGGGCAAGCACAACCAGCTTCAGGTTGCGATTATCGAGGAACTCGGCCCCCTCTTCGCCCCTGGGGCGACTGTGCTCTACTTCGGCGACACAGCTCGCAAGCATGTCGTTTGCGAAACACAGCGCCTTGCCAAGCTCAAGATCAACATCACCCAGCACGACAAGCTACCCGACATCGTGCTCTACTCAGAAGAACCCAACTGGCTTTTCCTCATCGAAGCGGTCACAACGCACGGTCCGGTTGACCCCAAGCGTCACCGGGAAATCGAACGCATGCTTAAGAACTGCCCAGCCGATCGCGTGTACGTCACTGCGTTTTTCGACGTGAAGACGTTTCGCAAGTACGCCGGCGACATCGCATGGGAAACGGAGGTCTGGATAGCGGAGCACCCGGACCACATGATTCACTTCAACGGACCAAAGTTTCTCGGCCCCTACAAAGCGAGAGAATGACTGTTGCACGCGGACAAATCAAGAAATCGACGTTCGACTATGTCGACGGGCAATTGCACAACGAGCGGGTAGGTCGGGCTCGCCCTGACATCGGCGGACTCGATGAAGTACCGTCGGGCAGAGCCGGACCTACGAGGCTCATGAAACACCGAGCTAGCTAGAGCTTGCTCTAGTGGTGCGCCGCTTCGGCGCGGGCTTCTATTTGGCTCGACTCTTCTTCTTGGCCGCCGATGGGCGTTTCTTGGCGGCGGATAGGCGCTTGTCTTTCTCGGCCTCGCTTCTCCCCCGCGCAAGGCGTTCCTTGAACGGCACGTCGATCAGCAGGCCCAGGCACTCGGCGACGACGGCGTACAGGGTCTCGGGGTCAAGCTCTTGCAGCGTCTCCGGCAACGGCCCGGGCAGCTCGCGCTTGAAGACCCAATCGTTGCACAGGGCCTGTATGAGGAGGATGAAGGCACAGTACATCTGTCGCTCCTCGTCCGACAAGCCATTCCACACTCTGTCAGCGCTCACTCTTTTGCCGGTTGTCCGCCGTTTCGCCATGCACGTTCTCCATTTCCCAGCCACCCGCCTTGCCAAGGGGGGGAAGAGGGGGGTCGAGTTTTTAACAATCGCGTGCCACTGGCTGCTCGCCAGCCAGTGCCGTCCGGGCGCACCTGCTACGCCAAGAGCACCACCGAAAACAACGAAGAACTACCTTTAAACAGTGAATTCTGTCGCGTAGTTCACGATCTATTATGTAGTCCGCTGGCTAGCTCATGTCAAGATGTGATCCTGGAAAAAAAATCATTTTTTATGGT
>JADFIX010000575.1:2883-3981 GCA_022566435.1 Planctomycetota bacterium | reverse complement strand
ACCGTCAGCCCGTGTTTCGCGCCGAACGCCACCATCAGCGCCCCGACGCCCGCCGCGGTATACAGCGAGATCGCCGCGAACGAGGTCATCGCCGGCACGCCGTGCATCCAGTATCGCACCGCCACCGCGTACAACCCGTAGAAGGCCCCGGCCGCGGCGCCCAGCAGGATGCCGACCGCCGTGCCGCCCTCGATCGGATCCTTGCCGAACAGCACCGTGCCGACCGACCCGCCCACCACCAGCAACATCCCCGCCCAAAACAGCCGGCTGCGCACCAGGACGCGCTCGTCGGCGAATAAGACGAAGGCCCCGGCCGTCGAGAACAGGACGGAGGTGCCGGCCTGCCGGACCCTCTTCGGGAATCGCCTTCTTCACATTCGCTATCAGCTCCTTCACCGACATGCCCTTCTCCCGCAGTGCCAGGAATACCCGAGCCGCCCGGAATGGCCATAGGGGGTTTGTTCAGCCGCCGTCATGGGCCTCGCGCCTACTGCACGCCTCGTCGCGGGTGGTATTCTCGTATCGCCGCGGCTTACAGGCTTCTTAGGGACGTCAAATGAGGATTACGAGCACCCCGTAATCCGAGGCAAATGTTGATACGATAAGGATCAGGAATACCCCTCGGAGAGATCAAGATACGGTGCTGACGTCCTGACAGAGACCAGAACCTGGTCCTTGGGTTTGATGGACCGCTCGAGTTCGCGGGAGGTCCCCTCCGGTGCCCTAGACACATCCTGGGGGAGACCCCGCTTGAAAGCCGCGTCTGGCAGGGTTCGGTATGACACGGTGGCAATCGATTGAAACAGTCCGACGCCCGCTGTCTATTGCTACCTATCTTGATCCGATAGCTTCCTGTGAACCAGACGAAATCCCGAAGGCTTGGCGAAAGCACACTCTGTTCCTTGGCTCTCCCCTGATCCCCGAGACATCGCTTCTGCACAATCGCTCTGTGCAGGTGCTCTCGCTGTCTCACCCCGACGAACTCCAGGGGTTTCTTGAGTACGGGGAACCGATCATCAACCGCAATAACCAAGTCTGGAACGAGGGGTTCGAGGCCCACTGGGAAGAATCCCGAAAGACTCTCAATCCGTTCCTCAT
>JADFIX010000575.1:0-2873 GCA_022566435.1 Planctomycetota bacterium | reverse complement strand
GGGGGGACTGGATTATGCGCAACGCCTTGACCGCCTTGTTCCAGCTTCTGCTGGTAGACTCTATGACGTAAGATCGAGGATCCTCGCGTACGAGGCGAGGTTTTTCGAGGCCCTTGAGAAGCTTGCGACGGGCAAGCGGTATCACGGTATCGGGATCCAACCACTACGGGGCCTGCTGCTACAAGAAGGCATAGCCCGTAGATACGCGAATGTCCGGGATGAGATTGACGCCCCATACGGCTTGTCGAAGGCCAGGGTCCTCGAGGCCTGCAATGATCCGACTCTAGCCAGCCGCACGCTGCACGTCGAGCTTGATCGCGCCGCCGAGGAAGTTGTTCGGGTTCAGGTAACCCAGAACGACGTGGCAGTCCGACACCGACACGGTGTCCAGACCGGATTCCGGCCAGCAGGTGCCGACGCGGTAGCCGGCGCTGTCCGGGCGCAGGCGGAAGTCCTCGGGCGTGAGTTCCTCGGGGTTTGATCTTGCTCTTGCGTTGAGATCCCCGCCCTGAAAGCGGATTGGGCCCTGCAGCACATCCGCATCGGCTGATTTCCAGATCCGCAGCCAGTCTGCCCGATAATTCGCAGGCGTCGACTTGATGTCTTTTCCCCTGATAACGAGTCGCAGCAAACGGCCTTTTGGCCGATACAGATTCCGTTGATCGTGCCAAGAGAGCAAACGGCGTAACTCGACTTCGGCGGCCGCCAGTTCCATGAGCCTGTCCTCCTTTTCCGACCATTCAAATTGCAGAACAGCAACTGGATTATCAAAGACATTCGCCGAGGCTTCCACACGAATTGTCGGGATCTTGTCTTCTGCAGACTGAATTCGGAGTCGACGGTTCGAGAAAGCCACGCCGCCCACAAAAGTATTACTGATCAGTTCAAAAGATAGATCATGCTTGAACGGATATACCTCGGCTGTAAGGGAGATTGTATGGACACAGTTGTCGAATACGTGACGCGAGTTCTCGACAGTTCCGTGTCGCCAGTACGATTCCGCGCTGCCGATAAATTCACAGTTACGGAATACAACGAGTGGGGCATTCGTCAGCACACAATTGCCGCCTGAATTCATCAAGAATCGGCAGTTGGCAACATGTAACGAAGCTTCATTTGCCGACCTCAGGATTTTCCGTCGGTTGGGGTCATCCAGCCGTTGGAGTTCCAGACCTTCCAATACAAGTGAGGAGTAACTGAACAATAGAGAATAATCACCCATAGACATTCCTTCGGGACTTAGCCGAAGAACAGGTCGGAAACCGTCGGCAGCCCGAATTGTCATCGGTCTTCCCGGCGGAATCTCTATTGGATCGGTGACGAACGGACCGTTGCCGCGAATCTCAATAGTGTCACCGCGACTGGCATGTAGCACGGCCGCGGCAAGCGTGTCGAATCTGCGATCAGGAACATCGTCGCCACCTAGAATGACGAACGCATCAGTTTCGCGTGCAGTGGACACGGCCTTCGGCTTAGGTGTTTCAAAAGTGCGGACGATGCGGAAGCCGCAGTGGAGGTAACAAGTGCCTTTCCCATATTTATGAAAGAAGGCAGAACGCAGGTTAGCCGGATTGCTCCTGTTGCTTCCGCCACGGAATGCGGGAAAGGTTCTGCCTTCACTTGAGACTGGATCAATAGTCGACGTCTCTAAGGAAGGGTTCAACTTGTCGTGACACCATTCTGCTACGTTGCCGTGCATGTCAAACAGGCCGAATTGATTAGATCGCTTTCGACCCACAGCTTTTGACCCAATTTCTGCCTTTTTCACATACCGCGCATAGTCGTTGAGCAGCGATGCGTCATCCCCAAAACTGTAACGGGTTGTTGTTCCGGCACGGCACGCGAACTCCCACTCGGCTTCTGTTGGCAGGCGATAGACGACTCCCTCTTTCCGACTCAACCACATACAGAACGCCGCGGCATCGTACCATGTCATGTTACCCACCGGATGGTTGTCGGTTTGTTCAAAACCGACATCCGTGTTCCACAAAAATCCAGGTGCCTGAACAAATCGTCCGTCTTGATAGCCGTAGCCCCCTTTGCCGTCCTTCTCGCCATCCGTCTTGTAGCCAGTTGCCTCAACGAATTGCCGGAACTGTCCTCGGGTGACTTCGTGAATGCCCATGGCAAATGGAGTGGTGAGAATAACCTTGCGTTGCCGTTCGCCGCGGACTCCTTGGGTATACCAGTTGTCAATAGGAAGTCCCCTCCTCTTCGTGGACTTCAACTCGTCTGCCAGCAGCTTTGCAATCTCCTGCTCACTACTCCCCATCAAGAACTCTCCGGCCGGGATAACACGCATCTTCATGCCGATGCTATTTGTCATCTCGATTTCCATGCCGAGATGCTTCGCCCATGCAGCCTGATGCTGCTTGGCTTGTGCAGCGGCGAACGGAGCGATGGCGAGGATCGGGGAATCCGATGGCCACGGATACGGCTTGGACTTTGCCGACGCGTTGGCCATATCAATCGTCAATGCCAGCCGGAAACTCAAGCCGTGGCCGTGACTGGGGTCACCCGGCCGGTGGTCGTGTCGCAACGCTGCCCGGTAGCATCTCAATTCAATGCGGCCAAAATTGTTGCCCCGAGCCACGCGGTGCGAGCCAGCAGCAGGACCGAATGGATCAAGGACGTCGCCACCACCACTGAGCTTCTCATAGTACTTCGCATCGTACCAATCCCAGCACCATTCCCAAGCGTTACCGTGCATGTCGTAAACACCGAATCCGTTCCGCTGTTTCTCGCCGACAGAGTGAGTCTTGCGCCGAGAATTCCGTAAGAACCAAGCATGGTCGCCAAGTTCGTTTTCATCCGCAAAACCAAACGTGCCCAGGCTGCCGGCGCGGCAGGCGTATTCCCATTCGGCTTCACTC
>JADFIX010000574.1 GCA_022566435.1 Planctomycetota bacterium | reverse complement strand
GCGCTGGCGTCCAAGCGAGGTGTGCCGTGCCGATTACTGGTTCCAAAGAATTTCGGCGTGTGCGTGTACCTTAAGTCACTAGGGCTGTTCGACACTTTGAAGGAATTCGGCGTCGAGGTTGATGACCGCGGCATCGGTGCAGGCGATGATCAGAAGACCATTTTGCCGATCACACGCCTTGCGACCACTGCGGATGCGGCAGATGTCACCAACAGAGCGTTCGAGAGATTGCAATCCGCAGGTGTCGGAGCTGCCAATCTAACCTTGGTGGTGACGGAGCTGTTCAGCGAGCTGGCCCTTAATGCCGTTCAACACAGCGAGTCCGAGGTCGGTGCGTTTGGCTGCGTCCAGTTCTACGAGTTCAAGGCCGGCCCGCGGTTCACGTGCACTGTAGCAGATGGCGGGATTGGCGTTCTCAAGAGCCTGTGCAGGAACGAAGCACTGCGGTCAAGAGTCAGCTACGAATGGGATGCCCTCGAACTCGCCGTACGCGAACGAGTCAGCGGCACGGGAGACCCTCACCGCGGGATCGGATTGTACGGCGTCAGTGAAGACCTCCGCAGCCCAAACCGTTCACTGCTGCTTCACTCGGGATCAGGATCGTTGGAGATCGACGAGGATTTGCAAAGTGCCGCTAGGCGAACCCGGTTGTTCCCCGGGACATTGGCGTTTCTAGCAATTCCTTCGTAACCATGCGCACCCTGAGAGCCAACGACATTCTGAAGGACAGGATACTGGTCAGCCGAGAGTCCGCGCATCTACTGGAAGACCCCCTGAGAGCGATGATGGCGGCCGACGGGACATCCGGCAGTCCCTCAGACACAACATCGGTGGCTGTCGATTTCGAGGGGATTGAGGGGATTGCGCCCTCGTTCCTCGACGAACTCCTGTCAATCTTCGAGTCCATCATTGGGGTGGAAGCCGACGCCCGCGCGAGGTCTTTGGTCGTATTGAATCCTCCAACCCGACTCTCGCTGAAGTTTGAAGCGATCGCGCGTGGACATGGGATGTCAGTTCGGGCAAATCCCGACGGATCGTGGCTTCTCACAAATGCCGGAAACACATGCCGCTAGAGCAGTTCCCGTTTTCGTATACCGGGTCAAGTACCAAGCGCAGCCCATCGAGCGGCGAGAAACCGCGCAGGCTGAAGCCTGCGGCTCGGAACACAGAAACGGGAAGTGCTCTAAGAGCACCGATACTCAATGCACGCGGCGAACCCCTGAGTGCGGATGGGCTTTCTTGCGAGGATGGCCGTGCTTGGATGCGACAACCCAATAGGTGCCGCTCCAACGATGACCGCAGCCGGCCCCGTGATGGTGGCCGTGAAGATCGACCAATCGCGTCCCGTTGTGAAAATGGCGGTGGCACCCGCGCGAACACACGTGGTGGGCGTGGTGCCCGTGCGATCCGCCCGATGCCCGAATCCAAAATGTGCCGTTCCAACTATGACCACACCCGGACCTGTGGTGGTGGTTCCTGAGATTTACGAGACTCGTGCCGTTGTAATAGTGATGATGACAGGAGCGGCTGCAAACATGGGCGTCCCGATGGCGATGTGCGAGGCTCGCGGCCACGACCCAATAGGTTCCGTTCCAGTGGTGGCCGCACCCAGAGCTGTGGTGGTGCCCCCTGAGCGAAACCAGCCGGGAACCGTTGTAGTAGTGATGGTGGCAGCCCCGCACGCACACGTGGCTCGGCTCATCGTAATGATGGCGCCGCGGCGAACCGTGATGGCCGTCGTCAAATCTGATTGCAAAGCTACCGCCATGGCAGCCGGATAGCCACAAAGTGCCTACCCCCAACAAACATCGAATCAAACCCGTTCGCACGTTCATTCGTCGGCCTCCGTTTTTTGCGCGCTCGCCCCCTATGGCTGTTGTCGACTATTGATTCGACACAACCGAGGCCGGACCGTTAGAAGCAAGCGTTTTTCGCGCCATACCAGCCCGATAACTACTTTCCGAGGGCGGTTACGACGGTTTTGACCTCGGTATAGTTGGCCAACGCGTATTCGCCCAGTTCCCTGCCGATACCGCTCATTTTGAACCCGCCGAACGGGGCGGCGGCGTCGAAGACGTTGTAGCAGTTGACCCACACGGTGCCGGCCTTGAGCGCGGCGATGACCTTGTTGGCTTTGTTGATGTCCTTGGTCCAAATGCCGGCCGCGAGACCGTAATCGGATCGATTGCCGCGTTTGATCACCTCGTCCGCGTCGCTGAATCGTAGTACCGACAAGACCGGTCCGAAGATCTCCTCCCTGGCGATGTCCATTTCGTCCTTGACGTTGTCGAAGACGGTAGGCTGAATGAAAAAGCCGGCGCGATCCAATTTTTCTCCGCCAGCCACGCAGTTCGCCCCCTCGCTCTTGCCGCGCTCGATATACCCGAGAATCGTGTTGTATTGTTCCTCCGATACCTGCGGCCCCTGCGTCGTGGCTGCGTCGAACGGATCGCCGAGCACCTGCTTGTTGGCCAACTTCTTGACATTCTCCATGACTTCGTCATAGGCGGCGTCCTCCACGTACAATCGTGAGCCCGCACAGCAGCACTGTCCCATGTTGAAAAAGAGGGCGTAGTAGGAAAAGGTCGAGGCGGTCTTGAGGTCGGCGTCGGCGAAGATGATGTTGGGGCTCTTGCCCCCGAGTTCGAGTGTGATCCGTTTGAGATTGCTCTCCGCCGCGGCCTTCATGATTTCCTTGCCGACCACAGTGCTCCCCGTAAACGCGATCTTGTCGATGTCCATATGGCGTGCGACGGCGGCGCCGGCGGTCGGCCCGAAACCGGGCACGACGTTGATGACCCCGTCGGGGAATCCCGCCTCCATCGCCAGTTCCGCGATGCGAAGCGCGGTGAGCGGCGTTTGCTCGGCCGGTTTGAGAACCAAGGTGCATCCGGCTGCCAGTGCCGGGGCCCATTTCCACGACTGCATGAGCACGGGGAAGTTCCAGGGGATGATTTGCCCTACGACGCCGACGGGTTCGTGTCGGGTGTGCGCCAAATAGGGCCCGTTCACCGGAATCGTCTTGCCGTGAATCTTATCCGCCCAACCGGCGTAGTATCGGTAGCACGCTATCGCAGTGGGGATGTCGACGTTGAGGGAATCGCGAATCGGCTTACCGTTGTCCAGCGTTTCCAGAGCGGCAAGGTCCTCGCCGTGGGCCTCCATCAAGTCGGCGAGTTTGTAAATCAGTCGACCGCGTTGGGAGGCGCTCATTCGTACCCACGGTTTGGATTCGAACGCCCGTCTCGCGGCTTTCACGGCCAGGTCTACGTCGGCCGTATCACCTTCGGCCACCCTGCAGATCGTGTCTCCGGTGGCCGGATTGATCGTTTCGAATGTCTTACCGGATGCACTTTCGACCCAATTACCGTCGATCAACATCTTCCTGTCCGCCACCTTGGGCGGCGCGATCGTTGCGCTTGCGCTCATGGTATCCACCTTTTCTCGGGCCAATCGGAAATAGAAAGTCGATCAAACAGAGACGCGACCGTAAGGGAGCGGGAGTGGTCCCGCTCGATACGTCTCGGGAGGTGAACGAAAGCCCGCTTCCGGACGCGCGCGTCTCGGATGAAATCGACCCGTCTCGCCATGTGGCAAAGTGTACATCAGGTCGACGAATGCGGCAATCGCGCAGGGGAAAATTGCCTTTACGGTAAGTTCCACGACTGGGCGTTGCAGGCACAATTCCGGCCGTGTCCGTATAGCCGCCGTTTTCTGTTTGACCTTGACACCTCGGTAGGGTCTAATAGTGGAGTGTTTTGCCAATCCAATTCGTGCCCGTCAGGGACTTTTGGCGTAGTGCCCGACGGGGTGTGCGGTAGAGTTGAGTGAAGGCTCCCGCCGACCATCAACCAGAAGGCCGGCGTGGACTTTGCCATCCTGGGTGAGGAGGAGCGGTGCACCGGGGACCCGGCCCGTCGCATGGGCAACGAGTACCTGTATCAGACTATGGCCCGGCAGAACATCGAGATCCTCAAGGGCTACAATGTCAAGAAGGTA
>JADFIX010000573.1 GCA_022566435.1 Planctomycetota bacterium | reverse complement strand
GCCGGCGGCGAGAGCGCAGCCAGATCGATGCGACTCGTCCTGTCGGCTACGCTCAAGGAATTCGACGATTCAGCTGCTTGCGGTCTACGGCACCGACGTGTCCTCGAAGGCAGTCCTCATTACAAAAGAACTTCTTCTCATCCAGCGTCACAAAGCCGCGCGGACCGATGACACCGATCGTCAGGCAAACCGCATCAACGCCAAGATCCAGGTTCTGTTGACACTCGGTACACCTTTGCGTCTTGTTTTTTTCATTTTCCATGCAGCGACAAGAGAGGGTGCTGCTAAAAGTCTTCAACCGATTTGCGCGCGACGAGTAGGGCGCTCGGTGTTGCTACTCTCCGGTGGTATCAAATGGAAAGATTTATAAACCTCAAAGGATCGCAATTGATTGACGGAAAAACCCAAAAAGAAACGGGATCCAAAATAGTGAAAACTCTCGCCCGACATGGAGAGTCCCTGGTCTCTTCTTCCTGGATCCGATGGCCGCGCGCACCAACTGAAACGGTGCCGCGCAAATCGGTTCAATTCCTAATAAGGCGGGTGCTTTTTCCGTCGTACCAATTGGAGCATGGCGGTTGATCCGCCAGGAGGAAGATTAGTCGGCTAATTGCAAATCACGTGCAACTTAGCGAAGCATATACATACATCATACATAATGAAAGAAGGAAACGAATCATGGCTTGCATGAGCCAGCCGCTCACCGCCAAGCAGATCGCGCGCATGACCCGTATCGCATTCGACGCGTGTCGGGATACGGTGCGCGATCTTGCAGGCCGTGGGTGCTTGGTGTGCCTCAACCCGGGGGCTCGTCGTAGTCGGCTCTATTGGACGACCCCTCTGGGGGACGCTTGCCGGTCACGGTTTTGCAAAGCCGCAGCCGGGCAACCGCAAGGCCATCCAGTTCCACAAGTCGATTGGAACCTGTACGGCAGCGTGTGCTTTTCGCACCGGTCGGTGGTTATCATGACGCTTGCGGAGCCCATGCAGTCGGCCGCGGTCAAACGAAAGGCCCGTGCCCGTGACCCGACTCTTCGGATGAGCGCCAACAACGTACGCGGCGTCATGCAGTTTCTGGCCGCTCATGGCGTTGTACGGCCCGTGCGTCTAGGCAAAAAGGCCCACGTGCGGTACGAGCTCACCGATACTGGCAGGGAGATTCAGAAACTCCTCTGGCGGGCGGAGGTGTTCGCATGAGCAGCCGTCCCCTAACGCTGAATCGAATCCATCAGATCGATGCGATCGAAGGCCTGAGACGATTGCCCGATGCCAGCGTCGACCTCGTCGTTACCGATCCGCCTTACAACATCGCCGCCGCAGACCGTATCACCATGAAAAGCGGCACGCCCATGTCGACTCAAAAAGCCTGGGGGGCCTGGGACAGTTTTCATCCGTTCGATTTCGATGTCTTGATCATGCAAGTCATCAGCGAGTGTTTCCGAGTACTCAAGCCCGGCGGGGCATTTTACATGTTCACCGCCCGGGAACAGAACGGGTATTTCGTGCGTAAGGCCGTCGAGCGCGGCTTCGTCTATCGCAATCAGCTCGTCATGGCCAAGAAAAACCCGCTGCCGAGCCTCAGCAAGTCCAACTGGCGCAGCGCTTTTGAGGTCTGCATGTACCTGACCAAGGGCAAGCCGGGCGTGTTCAATTTTGTATCGCAGGCTGAGTGCAAGAACGTCTTTCATTATTCGAACACCCGTCGGGCAACGAAGCACCCCACGGAAAAACCGCTCGACCTCATCAAACTGATCGTCCAAGTGAGTTCCAATGAAGGCGATCTGGTGCTCGATCCGTTCATGGGCTCGGGCACGACGGCGGTTGCGGCGCAGGATCTCAAGCGGGTCTTTCTGGGCTTCGATCTCGAACGCGATTACATCGAGATGGCCCGCGCAAGATTGGGCAAGCGTTCGTCACCCAAAAGGCCTACCGAGCGGCGAGCTGCTTGATCCACCCGTGCTTATCTCGCAAATCCACTGGAGACGCAGAACCCGTTGGGTGTATCGCGGCATTTCAACAGGTGATTGGCACGATACAATTCTTCCGCTCGTTGCCATCCGTTGACCTGCAAATCGGCTCAAAAGCTAAAACTAACGGCAGGTTCGAGCGAGTATGGCCAGCAACATTCTCGATCGGCGCGAGGGCGAGAAGCCAAATTGAATGTCCGCAAACGGCGAGTACGGGTCCTCAATCCGATACCACCCAAGCCTACGTTTGTCGAGCGACTCGAAGCTCGAGCCCGAAAAACCACCGAGCGATCCGTGGCAGAACCCTGGGATCGATCCATTTCGTCGGGACTCGAGCGAGAGATCGCCCTGGCATTGAACCAGATTGAGGGAGTCAGACGGCTTCACAAAGAAACCCAGCTGGATCTGATCCGCCTTGAATGCTACATCGGAACGGAAATCCTACGGCGCGAGCCCCAGATTCCGGTATACGAAGACCCGCGGCTCCCGGAGCGCGACATGCTTCGCGCTAGGTTGCTGAAGATCGGACAGGAACGGAGACGATCGGCCTTTACTGAGGAGGAAAAGCTCAGGGATCTGCATAACCGCCTGTTGGAGCTGATGAACAAACGCAGCGTCGTCGAGGCCTAGCGACTGAAACTCGACGCCCTGAACTGCTGCGAAGCGGCCGCAATGCTATTCCGTCTCGGCACCGCGCAATTCAGGCGATTGTTTAAGAATCGGCGTCACCTGCTGGCCACGTGGATACCAACTCTCTTTTACGAAAACTCGAACCCCTGATTCCTGATAAAGTTCGGAACTGGCGGCGAACGAGGGACACGGCCGACCCCGAAACCAATTCCCTCATCGATCGTGCCATCGCCGAGGCTGCCTATCAACTGCTCGGGGACTTCAGGGAGAAGATTCTGCTCTCGCTCCCGCCCGAAAATCGGTCCAAGGGAGCGATCAATCTCGGTACGGTCGTGTACGACAAGCCACGATGGCCGTTTGGCATCTCAACGGGCGAACTCCTTCAGAACCTGGCCATTTTCGGTCGATCCGGGGCCGGAAAAACCAACGTCGTCTTTCACCTCATCCAGCAGCTCACCGACAGAAACATTCCCTGGCTGTTCTGGGACTGGAAGCGAACCGCCCGTCATCTCATTCCCAAAATCAAGGGCCGCGTCAAAGTCCTCACACCCGGACGATCGTTGTCGTCGCTCTCCTTCAATCCGTTCATCGTACCGCCCGGCATGGAAGCCAACGTCTATATCACCCAGCTCGTCGACATCATGGCTTCGGCCTTCACGTTGGGTGACGGGGCCAGAAGCGTTCTGCAAAAAGCCATCGCCGCCTGTTACCGAGACGGCGTCGAGGCGCCGTCAATCGACGAGATAAAAATGGAATTGGGAAAGCTGCCCGACAACAATCGGTCTACCGGTTGGAAGACCTCCGCCATGAGGGCTTTGGATTCCATCGCCTTTGCCAACGTGGCGGGCACGACACGTTCATCTCAAGAGGAGACGGCCAGGTCGCTTCTGCAGAGCCAGACGATCATCGAATTGGACGCGCTTGCCGACAGCACAAAGCAGTTTCTCATTCCCGTCCTCTCGCTCTGGCTCTACGCGGCCAAACTTTCATCGGTTGATCGCGAGCAATTGACCCTGGTCATCGTCATCGAGGAAGCCCATCACGTGCTCTACAGGAGCGAACAACGATCGAGGGAAAGCGTGATGAACCGTCTGCTTCGACAGTGTCGGGAGATCGGAATCGGCATCGTCGTCGTGGACCAACATCCACATTTGATATCGAGCGCCGCCCTGGGCAACACCTACACCAGTATCTGCCTCAACCTCAAGGATCCGAGCGACATCAACCGCGCCGCAGCACTGTCTCAAGTAGCCGACGACGAGAAGAGCTGCTTCAGCAGGCTCCCTGTAGGGTACGGCGTCATCAAGATGCAGGATCGATGGAGAAGGCCGTTGCTGACGCGGTTTCCGCTGATCGACGTCGCCAAGGGAGCCGTGACCGACGATCTATTGAAGCAAATCATC
>JADFIX010000572.1 GCA_022566435.1 Planctomycetota bacterium | reverse complement strand
GGCCGAACACCGCGACGACGTGCTGAGCGATCAGGAAAAGGCCGCGAACACGTCGATGATGATCTGCATCTCCCGCGCCCTGCCCGGCGAAACCCTGATCCTCGATATTTAGTCCCCGCTCACGCCCCGTCGCCGTCCACGCCGGCGCCGCCAACGTCCGCTTGCCGCCACAAGCGTTCATTTGGTGGTCTACGAATTTCAGCAAGTCTGTACGGAAAACAAGGAATTCCCGTACAGGCCCAAATCAGGGACCCGTCCAGCAGCTCCGCCTACGCATAATAAGTTGGATCAGTCACGGCTCAGGCCCCGGGTCGCCAGCGCCCGCTTATGGAGCGGCTCGGTCTCGGCGAAAAAGATTCCACTAGGCCAATCCGTCGATTCCATTGTTGCTCCGACCACGCTTGCGCAGGGACTTTTTCAACAGCCTCACTGGTTTTCCGTACAGCTGCATCCACAGACTATTCCATCGACCTCGGCACCCGCCGCGACTTCCGCTTCAGTGGCGGGTGTCATAGGTTCGGGGATTCGCCAGAATGCCCATCAGTTCTCCGATCCCGGTCGATTCCAGCTCGTCCGTTTCCCCCGCCAGGTCGATGACCTGTTTCACCTCCGCCGTCTCGAGGCACGTGGCAAGACAGTCGCGTACCTTGCGGCGATGATCCGCCTCCGGGATTGGCGGTGCGCCCCAGGCGCCGGGCGGACCGTCGCAACCGGCGCTCAGCACTTCGCCGCCCGTCAGGGTGACCGCCACCTCCACGCGCATGCGGTCGAGGCGCCCGGGGATGTCGTCCCGCATGTCGAGCACGATTCGGCCGAGCAGGCGCTCCATGTCCGGGCGGAAGCGGCGGGAATCGGTGAAACTGGTCAAGGTCACCTCGCCGTCGAGCAGGGCGCAGGCCGTCGTAAACTGCCAGCTGAACTTCCCCTCCAGGCCGGTTGCGGGGCAAGGCCGGTCGATGTAGGGCATGACCGGCGTCGTCAGGCGAACGGCTTCGATCCGTTGCGGGTCCGCGATCCGCCGGCACAAGTTCAGGGCTGCCGTGATGACGAAATGGGTGGCGAACTGGCTGGGGTACATCTTGATGGCGAAGCCGGGCTGGATCACCCGGAAGGGCGGGCCGAAGCGTAACAGGTCGCTGTGTTCGAATTCATCGAAGAACGTCTCCACATAGCCACGCGGCGTCTCGAAGACATCCACGTTTCCGGTCATCCCCCTCGCCGCCAGGAGCGCCGCGTCCAGCCCCAGGGATGCCGCAAGCCCGCAGTGGAGCGACTTCGTCATGGTACCGATGTTCGCGAGTACGCTGCCCGCCCGGGAGGCGGCGATACCCAAGGCGTTGCGCAACTGGCCAGCGTCGAGGTGCAACAGATGGCTGGCGACGACAGCGGCGGCTAGCGGCCCGACCAGTCCCGGGGGGTGATGGCGCAATAACTTCGGATCGTACAATCCAGACGCCTCGAGGACCCAACCGGCGATCTCGATGCCCTTGACCATGGAGGCCATGACCTCCCGGCCCGGCAGCCGCTTGGCCTCGGCGAGCGCCAGCGCCACCGGGAGCGTAATGGAAAGCTGATGGTTGGGGGGACTCCACATGGGTTCGAAGTCGAGGACGTGCATGGAGGCGCCATTCACATAGGCGGCCGATGTCGGCGGCGCCTTGAAGCCAAACCCCATGATCGTCGCCGCGCCTTGACCGCCGAGTTCCCTTACGTGAGCCGCCAGGATTCCCGGCGCCTGCTCGCGGACTGTACCGGCGAGCGCAACGGCGATGCCGATCGTGCCGCTGGTTCTTTCATCAACGTCGCGATTCAGGATTTCACCCAGAAACCGTTTCTGCGAATGACCGATGAGGACAGGGCGTCCGAGGCTGCGGAAGCGTCTAATGGCCGAAAGAATCTCTACATTGTGCCAGGCTGTTTTGCCGAATCCGACGCCGGGATCCAATACGACTCGGTCTCGCTCAATGCCGCATTTCTCCAGGCTCTCGAGCCGTTCGCCAAAATAGCTGCCGATCTCCTCAACGACGTCGTGGTACTGCGGGTCGTCCTGCATCGTCTGCGGGTTTCCCCGCATGTGCAGGCAGACAACGCCGGCCTGAGAATCTCGGCAGACGGCGGGCATCTGCGCGTCGAACCTCAGCCCGGAAATGTCGTTGACAATCGCCGCCCCTGCCGCGAGCGCCCGCCGTGCCACTTCCGCTTTCGTCGTGTCGATCGAAATCAGCACATTCGACTCAGCGGCAATCCGCTCGATGACCGGGATCGCGCGGCTGATCTGCTCATCGACGGAAACGCTGGACGAACCGGGTCGGGTCGACTCCGGACCGACGTCGACGATCGCCGCCCCGTCAGCGATCATCCGCAGCGCCGCCGTCACCGCGTCGTCAGACTCTACGAATCGCCCGCCGTCGCTGAATGAATCCGGAGTGACATTGAGCACGCCCATGACCACCGGCCAATACGACGGCTCGACGATACGATCGCGCAAATCAAGCTGCACCGCGAAGAACCTCCGTAAAGAGCGAAACGATCGGTTCGCGCGCAAACGGCACATCCACCGTGGCCGCAACGAACTTTATCACGAAGTGCGACAAAGTGGGCGAGACAGTGATTTCGACTTAGATAATGAAGCCGGGAGGAGCTATCTAGTGCGGGCGACCCGTTGGGCCTTGTTTCCACGGTAGGTAATACGTCCGCGACTCAGATCGTACGGCGAAATCTCCACGCAGACCGGATCGCCCGGGAGAATCCGAATGTAATACTTCCGCATTTTTCCCGAAATCGTGGCGAGGATATGGTGCTTTTCGCCCTCCATGTCCACTTCCACACGAAACATGGCGTTCGGCAGGGCTGCCGTCACAACACCTTCAGCCTCGATCGCATCAGCTTTCGCCATAAAACCCTTACTCTATCCGCCGAGAACACCTGGCGTAGGCCAAACGAACCGGCCGCCGGTACGCTTCCGGCGGTCCACATGGTTTTCTTCCCGCTCGTTTTCGGGCATCCCCCTACGAACCGGATGATCGCCATCAGTATACGGACCGCTCAGATCGGAAACAAGTCCGTAGGCCGCCGAATCCGCCTGATCATGCGTATCGGCAAGAAACAAACGATTCGTCGCGGATTTGTTGCCAAAACCCCATTCTCCATTCAAACTTGTCGCCTGGCGGATTATCGCGTCGCACCATTGGGAGGTGGGTTTGATGAAAAGCAAACGTTCGAGTTGCCTTACTAGTTGGACGGCGTATCGATCTGTTCCAGCACTCGGACTCCTGATCATGGTGGGGTGCGCGTCGCCGCCTCGCATGTCCGTGCATGCGGCACGCTACCATCTGGACCTACAAATGGACCCCGCCACCCATCATCTTGTGGGCCGCGCCACAATCGATCTGGAACGCAACGGAGGGCACACTACGATTTCCGACGACCGGCGCACGGTCGAGTTTTTGCTTCATCCGCACTTGAGCGTCATGCACGTCACCGCCGCGGGTGCCACCGTCACCCGCCGATTCGTCCGACGCAATGATTCCCAGGCTGACCCACTCGCCCCGAACACCCATGCCGTTGTGCTCAAACAGCCGGTGGACACATTGACCCTTTTCGTGGACTTCGAAGGCCGACTCAATCAGGATGTCTCGGTAGGAGAAAAGGCCGGTCAAATCCACAATTTCGACATGAAGTCCCACATCGGCGAGGAAGGCATCTATCTCGCTGGCGGATACTGGTATCCCCAGCCTCTGTGCGACGAGGATGACGATCCGCAATTGACGGAATTTACCCTGCTTATCGCCCCCGTCGCGGGCATGGAGTTGGTCGCCGGTGCGGAGCGTGCGCCCGAACTGGCCGCCCGAACCGCGAGACTGGCCTGGAAGACACCATTCCCCATAGAAGAGATGGTCGTCGTCGGGGGTCCGCACGACGTTCACGAATCCACCCATCACCACGTCGCCGTTTCGCTGCACCTCAAACCGGACCAAGCGAAACACGTCGCCGGGCTGCACGA
>JADFIX010000571.1 GCA_022566435.1 Planctomycetota bacterium | reverse complement strand
TTCACGACTTGATCTACAAATCTCAGAGAGAAGTTATCTTTTGTCTCGCCGCGGTACGGAACGACGATGGTGCTGCTTAACTCGAAAGCGGCAAGGCCGTCATGGATGGCCTCGACGGTGCCGACGTAGAGCCCGGGCTCGGACAGTGCGGCCGCGTCATATTCCACGTACACTCGTGCGGTCTGTTCACCGCGGAGGTAGATTTCTTTCTGGGGAAGACGGCACCATGTCGCGTTGGAACGAAGCGTGAACTTTCGGACAAACGATGTCTTAGTGGATGCATCGGTGGTCGGCGCGAAAACCGGCGTGACAGTAAACACCTGCGGTTTTCCGGTCGGGAAATACGTGCTGCGCCAGTAGGCTGCCGATGCCGCGCCGCCGGGGCCGTGTGGGCACGGCGTGGTAATTTCGTATCCGATCACCGGATCGTCTGCCGCTTTCTTGCGGAGTTCGGCGAGGATCTCTGCCGCGGCGGGAAGCTGCGGACTACCAGGGCCCGCTCCGAGTCGCGTGGCGTTGCCCACCGGCTTGGCGGTCAAGCGCAACGCTCGCTTGACGTCACATGCCCGCACTTTGGTAGCGGGATCGCGTGAAAGGGCGTCGCTGATCAAGAGTGCGCAAAGTCCTGCGGCGTACGGCGACGCCATGCTCGTACCTGCCCAATAGTCACCGTCCCGCACCCAGCGCGGCACGGTCGAGGTGGACCAGCCGGGCGTGGCGATATCGGGTTTCCCCGATTCCCCACCACGCGAACTGAAGACCGTGACGACAGGCTGATCCATGGAGTATCCCATCACGTCCGCCCCGGAATCCGCCGCCAGCATCGCGGCGACGGATAGCGTCTCGGCCGCCGCCGCCGGCGTGCCGACCGAAGAAAGGCCGGGTCCTTCGTTTCCCGCGGATGAGCAGAAGATCATGTGGGGGTTCTTGCGTAGTAGTTCGTCGACGAATTTGTCGATATCGGAATCCCCTTCGATTTCTGATTCGACGCCGAAGGATAGATTGCACACGACGTGTACGTTTCGTTCTCGCGCGAATCGGGCGGCGTATTCGAGTGCCGACTTGATGCTCTCGGTCGTGCTCACACTGCCGATGGCATTCTGTCCAATCTTCAGGCTGATGACCTTGGCGCCCGGCGCAACGCCGTGGAAGCCGTCCTGGTTGTTAATCCGATAGCCGGCCGCAATACCTGCCACGTGCGTGCCGTGCGCTCCGTCGTCGTAGTGAATGACCACTTTCGACTGTCGCAGAAAGATATTGGCCGCGAACGTCACCGGGATGATTTGCGCTTCGGGCTTTTCGCGGTGGAAGGTGAACGTATCGAATCGGAGTTTGTAGCTATGCAACGGCGATTCGTCCGTGAAGTCCCGATCGAGGTCGGTGTCGATGTAGAGCACGGCCTGATCGTCACCGTCGCCGGAAAGCGCCGTCACGAACAAAGGGAATTTATCATCCGTATTGCCGTTGTCATTCAGGTCGGAAACGCTCGAATTCACAAACGTCGATTCGTCGAAAAAACCGAACCAGAAGCGGCGCTTTTCGCCCTGGACGATTGGAAAGGCTGGAATGGCGTATTGGATGGGGGCACCGTCGTCGTCGTGGTTGATGAGATGATTCCCCGCCGCGTCCGAGTGAACCCGATGGAGTTCCACGTCGCCTTGTCCGGTGAAGTCCTGCACGTCGATGACTTTGACCTCGCCGTACGGCGTGTTCGTGAGTCCGGGAATCGACGGATCGACACCGGTGTCCAGCACGGCAATTACCACGCCTCGTCCGTCGCTCGTCGGGTGACCGACCAGGAATTCGTCCACGCGGCAGGTGGAGAGCGAGAGTTGTGTCCAGGACGATCGCGGCTGGGCGCAAGCAAAGGACGAGACCAAGATGGCGACCATCAAGAAACGGCAATTGAGAAAAGACATGACCAAGAAACCTCCGTAAGAAATTAACTTGTGCTCCATGACGCGTGGTGTGATGGGTGGCATGGCCAAGCGAAGCGCCGCCATGTGATCGGGGCATCCACATGCCGACGCTCGACTTCGTCGAATTTGGGCATGGCACCCTCGACCGAAAGGCAATCAACACTTGTGGAGTCACGAAGCACGCGCTTGTCTTCCTGTTTTTTTTTGACGGGTCATTACCGTCGAACTGCGAAATCCATCCCCGTCCGACCAGACTGCCGGCCTGCTAATCCTTGCGCCACCCCGTGCCGTCGGCTCGATCCTCGAGCGTGATGCCCTGTTCTTTGAGGAGATCGCGAATCAAGTCGGCGGTTGTAAAGTCCTTGTTCTTGCGCACATGCTGCCGGACCTGGATGAGCACGTTCATGGCTTTGTCGATCAGGCCGTCACGGTCGGCGGCCTGGAGATCCGGAGGATCGAGAAATACGCCGATGAGCCGTGCGACGGAGATGAGTCGAGCGGTGGCGGTCAGCACGTCGGCCTTCGCCGCGTCCGGTGCTCGCCGCACGGCAACATTTCCGCCGCTCTCGATTTTTTCCTGTTCGATTACGCGATTGATGATGCCGGCGAAGTCGAACAGGGCGGCGATTGCCCCTGCGGTGTTGAAGTCGTCGTCCATTGCCTTTTTGAACAGGGCAGTTTGCTCGACGCACGATTTGGCTAGCACGTCCGACGCTACACCCGCACCCGGGTCGTCGCCGGGCTCGCCCAGCTCAGTGGCTTTTTCATAAGGAGACACGCCGCACAATCGCGCCACGCGCTCGAAGAGGCGGTAGAACGTGTCCAGCCCCTTGCGTTTGCTGGCGATTTCGGCCTGCGAATACTCGATCGGCGATCGATATTGGGTGCTAAGGATGAAAAAGCGGATCAGTTCGCCGGGATATTCATCGAGCAGGTTATGCAGCGTCATCTGCTGCAGAACCGCCTGCATCTCCGGATCAGCGTCCGATTTTGATATCTTCTTGGTATTGACCTTCGTGAGGCCGTTGTGCATCCAGAATTTGGCGAACGGTTTGTCGGTCGCCGATTCAGACTGGGCGATTTCGTTTTCGTGGTGCGGGAAGACGAGGTCCACGCCGCCGCCGTGAATATCAAACGTCTCGCCGAGGTATCGCATGGCCATCGCCGAGCATTCGATGTGCCATCCCGGACGTCCTTTGCCCCAGGGAGAATCGAACTTGACGTCCTCGGGTTCTTCCGGCTTGGCCGCCTTCCAAAGGGCGAAATCGGCGGGATTCCGCTTTTCGGCGCTTTGTAGGTCGCGTTGTCCCGCTTGGTCTTCGATGCGGCGATTGGAGAGTTTTCCGTAGTCCGCGTCCTTGGTCACATCGAAATAGACGTCCCCCCCCGACTCGTACGCAATGTCGCGAACTTCAAGTCGCTTGATGAAATCAATGATATCACCGATGTGCTCCGAGGCCTTGGGCATGATATCAATCGTGTCGACGCGGAGGATTTTCATCGCATCGAGGTAATCTTTTGTGATGCGTTCGGCCAACTCGATGGTCGTGGTGTTCTGTTTTTCGGCTTCGACAATGAGTTTGTCGTCGACGTCGGTGATATTGACGACCCATCTCACTTCAAAACCGCAGTGAACAAGGTATCGTTTGACGGCGTCGAAGATAATGGGCCCGACCGCGTGACCGACGTGACTCGGTTTGTAGACTGTCGGTCCGCACAAATAAATACCCACCTTGCCGGGTTGGACCGGCACGAAGGGTTGCTTCTCGCGCGTCAACGTGTTGAAAATAACGAGTCCCATCTATTCTGTCCCTCGAATGGTCGCGACGGCCGTACAGGCGATGCCGTCGCTGCGTCCTAGCGGTCCCATTCCTTCGTTCGTTTTCGCCTTGATGCTTATTCGGCCGTCCGCAAGCCCTGTAAGATTCGCGATGGATACGCCGATGGGGCGTTTGTAAGGCGACATTTTTGGGGCTTCCGCGTGGATAATCACGTCGATGTTATTGGGCCTGAACCCGTGATCCTTGAGGCGCCGAATCACGTCGGAGAGCAAATCGCGGCTGTCTGCGTTTTCGTATTTGGGAT
>JADFIX010000570.1 GCA_022566435.1 Planctomycetota bacterium | reverse complement strand
TGTTGCTCGTGCAGTCGGGGCGATCGACGGAAGCGATTGGCTTGTTGAGTGAACTGACCGATCTGGTCGTCGGTTTGCTTACCAGAGCGACGGCCCACGCCGCTACGAACAACACCGAAGGGGCCATCGCCGACTTGACCCGCGTGGTGGAACTCGAACCGGATAATGCGGATGTGCTCGCCGCGCGTGGGCAATATTACGGCGCTTTGGGTGATTTTGCTTCGGCGGCCGCCGACCTCGAGCAGGCCATGAACCTCGGCGGTCGAACGCCTCACATGAACATTCTGTGGGCGATGGCTGCGGTGCAAAGTCGTAGACAGGAGAAAGCCGACTCTACTGTCGCCGACGAAAGCGAAGATGGGCTAGATGCCGAATCATTGGAGCTCTCCACAGAGCGTGTGCAAGACTGGTTCTCTCGTTATGTCTACCCTCGTTCCATTGATTTGACGGAAAAAGAATACACGACACCGTCGCTGACACCTCAATCCCGCTTTGACGGCTTCGAACCACAGTAATCGCAGTGCCTCGGTGCCTTCACGATTGTCATTCCGAACGTTGGACTTTTGACGTGCCTGGCCTGTTTCCCTGCCGGGCTTTCTGCGATATGCCCTGCGGTCATCGCGAGCTATGACCTTGGTTCCGTCCGTTGGGCATTCATGCCCACTTCGGTGGGTTCGGGGGCGAAAACGCACAGCATGATCAGACTTCGCCCGATTGATGCAAGGCGAGGAGAGAAACGTAAACTACTGCAAAAAAGATAGTTATGGTTCAGTGCGCCAGAATCGCGATGATGCTGCAGCGGCTGGCACGTCACGTGTTTAGGGAGGTTCGGAACGAAGTTGCATCGGACAGATCAATGGCGTTTTTCCGGGAGGGGAAAGTGGGGAACTCCACACGGCGTTTCGCCTGGGAGGAGAGTCCCCTGGATAGCGGCAACCCGCTCGGGTCGCTGCCGATTACTCGCTTTCGGGGAGATGGGCGAGTGCGGTCTGCGAGCCCCTGCGGGGTGCCACATTCACTATAAATCGTTGGTGTCAGCGATAATCAAGTCCATGGCACCGCAGCCAAAACGTCTAAGGTTTGCGCAGACGATCCACGCGCTCTCGCGTCGCAGGCGGCAAGAAGATTGTTTCAGCGCCGGGGAGGCACGCCAGTGCTTGTAATGCACATTCCAGCCGTGTGATCTCGTCGGCATCGAGATCGATGAAGACGATCTTCTTGCCTTTTAAGATGCAGAGACCCCCGCCGCCGCCGCCGCACCGCTCACACCGCACGTCGACGTCAAGGCGGTCCAAAGCCTCCAGCACGATCTCAAGTTCAGCGTTTGCACCACCCAAGCCGTAGGTCTTTCAAGATGGAAGCCGACCAAAGCCGATATCGTTGACTTAGCGGTATCTAGGCTAACAGAAACCGGACGAAAACGCATGAACCGACATCAGCCCGTTCGCACGCGGACTCGGGACGTCGACATTGGAACGCCCGCGGTCACGGAAACAAAGCCCCACGAGAACACAGTGGAAGATCGGCTTCTGGAAGTTCAAGATCAACTGGACAAACTGAAGGCGCAGGTCCGACAAGCGCAACAGCTCGCACAGCTCGGCACCGTGGCGGCGACGATCGCGCACGAGGTCAACAACTTGCTTACGCCCATTCGATCGTACGCCCAGGCCGCCCTGGCCTCCGAAGACCCGAGCCTGCGGGAAAAAGCGCTGGTCGTCACGCTCAAGAACGTGGAAATGCTGGTGGCCATGACCGGCCGGGTGCTGGAAGTGAGTGCCGCCAATACCCAAAACAGGCAGTCGGTCGCCGTTCGGCCCCTGGTGGACGATGCCGCTGCCAGCTTGTGCCGTGATTTGAGCAAAGACGGTATTCGCTTCCGTGTGGAGATGGATGAATCGATCCAAGTCTTTATCGACCCACTTCAACTAAAACAGGTGCTCTTCAACTTGTTCCTTAATGCAAGAAATGCCATGTCTCCGTCACATGGAGGCCGGCTCACCGTGGCGGGACGCCGCGAAGGTGATCGAGTGATTCTGGACGTGAGCGACACCGGACCCGGCATCGCGCCGGAAATTCTCGCCCACATTTTCGAGCCTCTTGAAACGACCAAAGGCGCGGTTTGCGATGGCAAACAGCGATGCGCAGGATTGGGCCTGGCCCTCTGCCGAGATTTGATCGAAGAAAACGGCGGTCGCATCGCCGTGGCGAGCCGTCTGGGCGAAGGGACGACTTTCACGCTTGATTTGCCGGCCCGCTAGACGCCCGGACCACCTGACGCGGGCGGATTACCTGATATCCGGGCGTCCCCAGCCGCAGGCGCGGTTTCTGAACAATGAGGGGTACCCAAACCATCGACCTTGGGTATAATTCAACCATGTGCGACACCCGTTTCTTCACGAGATGCGTTGCGGTGCCGGCCCTTTCGGCCTGCTTGACCGTTTGCGCGGGCTGTCAGACTCCCGAGCGGCAGGCGAAACAAGCCGCGCGTGACAGGGATATCCTGAAATTGGTCGAGCTGTACAAGACGGGGGAGCAAGTCAGACCGGGCAACCTCGATAAGAACTGGAAGTTGATCGAAACGCAGCGTTTGGAACATGTGGAGAAGCTCGACGCGACCCTGCTGCTGATCGAGGAGTGCCATTTGGAAGATCAGCGGCGCTGGCACGAGCTGGCCCCGAGACGACAAGAGCAAATCCACTCTATTTTTTCCGGGCGGCCGGAGAAAATCGAGCGCACCTGGCGATGGCTGGGCGCCTAAGTTCCCGACGCAATTCAAAGGCAACTCGCGTGGTGTCGCGGCGAATTCCTCCCATTGTGAAGGCCGATTCAGGGTCGTGGACCGCGCGGCGCCTTCGCGCGGTCGGCGTCGGCGTGTATAGTCATCCACGATGAGCGCCCAACCCCACGCTGACGAGTCTGTCTGGACGATCAAACGATTGCTGACGTGGACGGGCGAGTATCTCGAACGTCAAGGTGTGGACGAGACCCGCTTGGCCGCCGAAGTGCTCTTGGCCCATGCCACGAATTGCCGGCGGATCGATCTTTACGCCCGTCCGGAAGATATCCCCAGCGCGGTGCATGTGGAGAAATTCCGCGGCCTCGTCAAGCTGGCGGCGCGCCACGAGCCGATTGCCTATCTTGTGGGCGTGAAGGAGTTTCTTTCGCTCTCGTTCAAGGTGACGCGGGACGTGCTGATTCCTCGCCCGGAGACCGAAACGTTGGTGGAGGCCGTGGTTGACTATTGTCGTGAGAGAATGTTCGGTCGTCCGCGACTGGTCGATATCGGCACCGGCAGCGGCTGCATTGCGGTGGCGATTCTCACGCAATTGGAAAACGCGACGGTCGTAGCGACGGACATTTCCCAAGAGGCATTAGATGTGGCTTCTCAGAACGCGGCGCAACACGGCGTTTCGGATCGATTCGAGGCGGTTTTGGCGGATCGTCTGGCGCTGCCGACGGAGGTCGTGCCGTCCGGCGGTTTCGATGTGCTGATGTCCAACCCGCCCTATGTGGCCCAAGAGGACATATCGGAACTGCCGGCCAATGTGCGGGATTGCGAGCCGACCGGCGCCTTGACCGATGGTGCCGATGGTTTGTCATTTTATCGCAGCATTGCAGCTAGCGGTCCGGCGTTATCGGCAAGCGACGGCGCGGTGGTCGTTGAAATCGGAGACGGTCAGGCGGATCGTGCGAAAGACGCGTTGGAGAATGACGGAGGCTATCGGCAAGTTCGTCGTCTGGCCGATACGGTGACCGGGAGAGAGCGGGTGCTGGTTCTTTCGCGGGTGACATGAAAACCGAACGATCAATTCAAGGAAGGGTTGGATCGTGCAACATTTCGAGATTGTCGGCGGAAACCGTCTGAAGGGTGTCGTCCCGATTAGCGGGGCAAAGAACGCCGCACTTCCCATCATGGCGGCGTCCATTCTCGTGGACGGAGAGACGATTCTCCACAACGTGCCCGATCTAGCGGACGTGCGGCAATTACAAGTGTTGCTCGCCAGACT
>JADFIX010000569.1:3230-4013 GCA_022566435.1 Planctomycetota bacterium | reverse complement strand
GGAATGGGCATCGTCCATCACGGATGGGACATCGTGCTCCACCGCACGGTTGCCGTGAAGTTTCTTCTCGCGATCTCCACGGACAAAGACAGTCCACAATTCGATCGGTTCTTCGGCGGTGCTCGGGCGGAAGCGGCCGTCAAGCATCCGAGCATCGTCAGCGTCTACGATGCGGGGCAAGTCAACGGCATACCGTATCTCATTTTGGAGTACATCGACGGGCCGTCCTTGCGCGCGATCACCAGGCCCAGTGCACCGCTGCCGCTATCCGTGGCCGTGGCAGTCTTGTGGGATGTAGCGGCGGCTGCGCAGATTCTCCACGAACGCAACATCGTTCACAGCGACCTGAAGCCGGGCAATGTACTGTTCGACCGAGACGGACATCTGCTGGTCACCGATTTCGGACTTGCTTCACTTCGCAAGCGGACGGACTCGGGCGGCCCCGCCGTGGGTACGCCGGCCTACATGGCACCGGAGATGTTCAAGGGGAATGCCTCGCCGCAATCGGACGTCTACGCGATGGGTATTATGCTGTTTGAACTGCTGGCCGGTCGGCTTCCGTTCATCGGCGATCTAACAGCGCTTCGCGAGGCGCATTGTGAATCGCCGTTGCCGGTCGAGCTGTTGCCCGATGCCACGCCCGCACCTTTGATTGAAATGATCGAACGGGCCGCGCATAAGAACGAGGTGTTCCGCTACAAACGGGGAGAGCTTTTCCAGCGAGCCTTGCAAGACGCCGTGGATATGGATGAACTACGGCGCGACGGCACAACGAAACTCAAG
>JADFIX010000569.1:0-3199 GCA_022566435.1 Planctomycetota bacterium | reverse complement strand
TGGTGGAGCACGTCGCCCAAAAGGGCGAAATACGTTGGGACACGAAAGAAGACGCCACAGGAAACCGCAGCAGATACCGCTAAGGAACCGTCGACCACGACTTACTTCGACCGCATTTCGGAACTCGCCGCCGAAAAGCGCACGCTGGGAACTGGCAATCTGGAAGAGGGTGCAAGGCCCTCTGCTGAGGAAGCACAAGTCGCGCGACCGGGCGTTGTTTCCGGCGATCTACTCTGTATTGGCTGTGGGTACAATTTGCGCGGGCTTTCCGTGGTGGGCCGGTGTTCGGAGTGCGGCACGCCGGTGAAGCGGTCCCGACAGGGCACTTTCTTAGCGGTTTCGGATTCTGCCTGGGTGGCGAGCATTACGCGGGGCGAGAGACTCATTTACGCCGCCTTCCAACTCGCGCTCTTCAATCTGGCCTTGTCATTAGCCACCGTGGCGACGAAAACATACACGCCGTCTTTTTATCGCTATTCGTTCCATCTAGTGATTCCGAGTGTTTCGCTTATCGCCGCACTGTTGTTAGCCTGGGGTATCTTTAAGCTAACGGCGATGGATCCGCGGTTGGCACTCACCGAGCAGCCGCGTGTACTGAGGCGATTTATTCGGTGGGCGGCCACCGCGAGTATCGCCTGGCTGGTGGTCGTGAAGTCAGCCATGCCGTATCTGCAAGCGTTGGGGACGGGTTTCAGCCTGCCGAAAACCGCGGACCGTCTGCTGAAGGGAATTCTCTCTGTGTCGGTCTTGTGCGGCTTCCTGTGCGCCTTGATCGGTTCGTTATATTATCTTGCAATACTCGCGGTCCGTATTCCCAATCCCTCGCTTGCTGCCCGCACCAAATCGCGGGCCAAAGGGTTTGCGATATTTGCGGGCCTTTTGGTTTCGAGTTTTCTCGTCATCATTGCGGGGAAAGATACGCCGTTTTTCTCCGTTTTGTTTTTTTTGGTCGTGGTCGTCATGGTTGGATATGTCATGTCGCTTGCGAGGTTGCTGGCTACCTATCGGAAAGAGTTCACGCATTGCCTTCAACAAGCCCGCGAATCGTTCGATGAAACAGACGCTGAAACCCGTCCGGCAACTTTGGAGGTGCGAATGACCCGTTCAGGTCCGGACGATCGCGCGGAATTTGCGGGAACGATCGAGATCGACATTTCGTGTACGCGATGCGGGTACAACCTTCGAAGTCTGGCGGTCGATGGACAGTGTCCGGAGTGCAATGCGTCGGTGTCGGCAAGTCTAAACGCCGATCGGTTGATGTTCGCGGACCCGACGTGGCTGTCGGGTATTGCACGCGGTCTGACGGTAATCCTCTGGTCGCTCGTTTCCGGGTTCGGTGTATCCGTCTGCGTGGGTGTCGGGCCGGTGATCTGGGAAGCTTTAGGATTTGCACCGCTCGGCATGCGAACGGTCGTTCACGAGTTCGAAGGTGGCCGTGCAACAGCAACGTACAACGTCTTCCAGGAAATAATCCCCTTGATCATTAGGCCGGTATCCTTATCCGTGATGATGTTGGGCGTGTACATGTGCACGAGACGCGACGAATCGGAAGTGGCGTCGAGAATCGGCCGGCGAAGACGGCGAGCGAGCAGGGTGCTGGCGATCTTGTGCGCCCTGGTGGCGTTGGCGCCGCTGTTCTTGTTCGATCAGGTGAAGATACTCGTTCACAAGCTGCCAACGGGTATTCAGGTCGGAATCGCCGTGCCGAACCTGCGCAGCTTCTTGGATTTGGCATGGATGATTTCCCTTTCATTGGTCGTTCCGGTTTTCTTCTACTGGCTGGGGAGCGTGGCGGGACGCATTCCTGACGGGCGGCTGGTGCGGTGGTGCCGAAGGCTCGGTTTCCTGTACGCAACCCTGACCATCGTGGTTGCGTTACGTCCCTTTCCGGCGTTTCAAACGTCCGTGTTCGCCCTATCACTGTTTCGTCTTGCGGCGGTTGGTTTCGTAGCGAACGTGATTGGGATTGTGGTGTTGATCGTCGCGTACCGTCGGACGTTGCGAAGACTAATCCCGGCGTGCCTGTCTCTTGAAGAGTGCTTCGCGCAAGATGGAAGATCAAGCCCGCAACGGACGGTTGGTGCTGATCCGACCGGCGATCGACGCGAGTAGGGGGCACTCGCCGAAACACAATCGCACCGGGGCACCAGGGTATCGCCAACCTCAAATATGCGGGTTGACCAAAAGCCGGGTCGCTTACGCTCGCCGTACTGAACGCAATCGAATAGGGCGCGTGAAGGGGGGACCGAATTCGTGCTACCGAAGAGGGCGCACGAATGAGCCCTGAAGCGCGAGCGGATAGGGAGCGTGAAGGCGACGCTTCCTGAACATCAGTACCGCGACCGATTCGTGCGACTGAGGAAGAAGCACGAATGAGCGGCCGACTTGCAACCCGCGGAATCAACGATGGCGGTACACTAGGATCTTCGATCGGCCGTGCTGCGATGGGCGGTTCCCACCATACATGCGGCCCAAATGGACCTCGACGTGGCGGCTCCGTCGGATTTCGGCGTTACACGCCTGTTTCAAAATTCGTGGAACCGCAGCGAACTTGCGTCGTCTAATCCACTGAACATCGCAACCAATGGGTATTTTTGAAAGGGAGACGTGTGATGAAGACCAAGACTTGGATCAGGCCGGCGCTAATCGGAGTGGGAATAATGGGTTGTTTCGCGGTAGCGGAGGGGCAAATCTTATCGGTGGCCTTGAAAACGACGGCAACGGTGGAAGGGCGCTGCGGAGTGCCGCAGGACCCTATAACGACCAAACAAGTAAGTCGTCCGGTGGATCTGGTCATCTGCCTGGACACGTCCGGTAGTATGACCGCGCTGATCGATTCCGCACGCGCCAAACTCTGGGACATCGTCAACACCCTCGCTGTGGAAGAGCCCAACGCGACTTTGCGGGTTGGGTTGCTTACCTACGGTTCACCGAACCGCTCCGACGCCGCCCGCGGGTGGATCGCCTTGCAGACCAACCTGACTTCCGACCTCGACACTGTCTACGCCAAGATGATGGCGTTGACGACGCGCGGGGGCGACGAGTTCGTCGGATGGGTGCTCAGCGACGCGGTCCACACGATGGGCTGGTCTGACCAGGGCGCAAATTGCCTATCTTGCCATTTTACGCCGCATACGGCTGAAGTGTTGTTTCGCGGCACGCAGCGGAGCAGCGGATGCCGAGCGCCGGTGTGCGTTTG
>JADFIX010000568.1 GCA_022566435.1 Planctomycetota bacterium | reverse complement strand
ATCGAGGGCGTGCCGGACGGCACCTACCAACTCGGCTGTGCAGCACTGGGCTTCGACTACGTCGAGGCGTCTATAACAGTCAGCGCCGGTGCTCAACAGCGTGACTTCGATCTTGCCCCGGAGTCGCACCCGGGACAGTGGGACAGCATCGGCAGCACGGCCCCCGAATTCCTTGATGCGACCGACATCGCGGTGTTGCTTCCTGACGGCAATGTATTCTACTGCCACGACACGACCGACCCGATCATTTTCGACCCGATCACCGGAACGAACTCCCGTCCGTCGGCATCGCCTTCAGAATCCGGATGCATGAACGGCACGCTTCTCGCAGACGGCAGTGTCATCATGGTCGGCGGCCAGGACGGTTCCGACCCCGGTAACTTTGTGAACGCCGTGCCCTGGGTGAAGCAGTATATTCCAGGAAATGATATGTGGAACCTCCTGCCGGACGTGCAACATAGCGTTGGCCGCTGGTACCCTGGCCTGACCCGGCTAACCGACGGCTCGCTCCTGGTTATGGGCGGAGGAACATGCTGTAGCGCCGTTCGAACGGATACCGCTGAGCGGTTCGATCTCGTTTCGCAAACGTGGAGCTATACAGGTTCCATGCTCAATCCCTGCGAATTCCCACCGTCGGCACTTCTCTACACCGGCGAAGTGCTAGCAACATGGTCCCCGCCCCAGCTTTACAACCCGGACACCGAACAATGGCGATTCACCGGCAACTTCAATCAAACGAACCGTAGTTGGCCCGGCCACTCGGATCATTCCATCGTCGTGCTGGATGATGGCCGCGTGCTTGCGGTCGGGATTCTTGGCGGCACCGTCATGGGCGAGATCTACGACCCGGCCACCGAATCATGGAGCTTGACGTCCAACCCCGGCTTGCTACGTTTCCAGACCGAGGTCGTTCAGCTTCCCGACGGCCGCGTGTTCGTGGGTGGCGGTGATTCCACGGATCCGCCGCCTCCGGTGTCGAACGTACTCGGGATCGTCAAGTGGTGCGATCTCTATGATCCCCCGACCGACACATGGCGGCGCGTGGCCGACATGAACTGGCATCGAGAGTACCACGCCGTCACACTGCTTATTCCCGACGGTCGTTTGATTACCACCGGCGGTACACGTATCAAGTTTCAGGTCGGCCCCACATCGGCTGACATCGAGGCGTATTCGCCGCCGTACATGTTTCGGGGAGTGCGGCCAGAAATCGCCGGCATCTCAACCACCGAGCCCCCGCGTGGAAGCGAACTTGTACTCGCAATCACGCCTGACACTCAAATCACGAGCGTGGTGTTAACGGGTCTCCAGACCACCACTCATTGGGTAGATGGTGGAATCCCACGGCGTCTCGCGCTTACGCCAGAGCAAGCCGGCTCCACGGTGACAGTCACGGTGCCGACCGATCCGAATGTGATTCCGCTAGGATACTACATGGTTTTCGCGATGGTCGACGACATTCCATCGGAAGCGAGAATCGTAGAGGTCGTCGAAACGCAAGGTTTACCCGTCGGCGCGTGCTGCACGCCGCCCGGCTCGTGTTCACTAGAAACACAGGACGATTGCGCGACCGCGGGTGACATCTTCCTCGGCGATGACACGACGTGCGGCGCGGGAGGGGCATGTCCGGTCAACTGTTGGACTTGTCAGTGTCTTGACGGTCTTTCCGGCTCGGGAGAAACGTCCACGTGCGTCGACGGCGAATTCGCATGCAATACGCTCTGCCAGGGTCACACCGGCGTACAGAGCTTCGCCTGCGCGGCGGGGTCATGTCCTTCGAGTATTCCAGCCGTGTCGTTTTGGGGCATGGCTGTGTTGATCTCGATTGTATTGTTGGCTGGGTCGCTCATTATGCGCCCGACCGCCAGATCGGGTTGATCGGTGTTGGAGATCATCATGGCTCTGCGACGAAACGTTTTTCGAGGCACTTGGCAGGCGCTTCTCGTCGCTTCGATCTCGAACATGCCCGCATCGGCGCAAACGCTCTGGGACCCGATCGACACGCACGAATGGATCGGCGAGGATTGGGGTTCGCCGATCACAGTGAGCCATGTCGACTTTCAAGGACGCCGCTGCTTGCAAGGCACGGTGACCGCGGCCACAGCCAACTGGGCATTGATACGGACCAAGCGATTCTTGAGCGAGGATTGGCGCGCACCGCTCTCATCCGTGCGTGCCGATGACATTCTCGACATGTCCAAAATCGAAGCGGGCAAGATGGAAATGTAACACATCGCGTGTTCGCCGCATGAAATTATGACGGACGTCGTTTCGCTCATGGAGGTACGCGCCAAGGCGAAGAGACTGGCGCTCAACGTCGAGTATGTGGGCCCGATCCCTGAGACGATTCAATCCGACCCGGCTCAAGCAGACTCTCATCAACATCATCGGCAACGCCATAAAGTTCACCGACGAGGGCGGTATCCGGCTGATCACCCGATTCGTCCCGGACTCTGAGGACGACCCTGAACGCGCCTAAAGCGGAAGTGGGAAGGGTAGTCCGAAGGACCACCGAGAAGGAATTCAGAAGCAACCGTACCTGCAGTTCGACGTCCTGGATACCGGGCTTGGTAGGACAGACGAGCAGGCGAACAGCTTGTTTCGGCCGTTCGCACAAGCGAGCAATCGAATCGTGCGCAACTTTGGCGGCACCGGTCTGGGCCTCGCCATCAGTAAGCGTTTCGCCGAGATGCTCGGTGGCGATATCACCATTGTCGATACAAAGCCAGGGTGCGGCACTCGATTCCGGACCACCATCGTAACGGGTCCACTTGAAGGAGTCAGAATGGTCGAAATCCACACCTATTTGAATCTTGTGGGTTTATGGGGTACGATAGCGGCTCGAGGCGCGAGCGAGATCGATGTCGACCAGAACTTTGACATCAAACCCACGCTCAGCAGTGCACTCATCGAGTTGTGTCATGCGAAACGAGACGTCAGTTGAAATCGCGGAACTACGCCGAATTCTGGCTGTCCATCTGGAATCGTTCGAAAGGTTGGCGCCATTGCAAGAACGCGTACTGGTCGTGCTTAGTGCATTGCCACGAAAAGTTCGGCGTGATTTGCTTCAGGATCCGCGGTTCCGGATGACACTCGATGATTTCGTACCGGGTGAGGGGCGGACGGTGTGGTTGGCTTGTCCTGGCCCAGGCGGAAACGGCAGCCGATGCGTCGTGCTAAAGCCTCAGCTTGCAAACTGCGGGGAGACGTTCGCGCACTACGTCATCGCTCACGAACTGGCCCATGCTTACCTGCACAATGGTGGCTGGGGAGAGATTGGGGACCCGGAAACTGCGGCCGATGCGCTGGCGGACCACTGGGGCTTCGCAAGACCTGCGTCGTGAAATGGCACAACATGTCGCGCAGGCCTCGTACGCAAGCCGCTACTGGCGCATAAGGACAGAGAGCCGATGGACCACTGTATTTGGTATCGTCTCCGACCTGATGGAGCAAGCCAAGGCGGCGGGGGACGACGACGTTGGGCCTCGATCTGCCTTTGTTCAGCGACTTCCGGAACTATCGACGTCATCGGACCGTCCAAGCCGGCAATGAGATCGCTCGACCCTATGGGTTCAGATGGCGGAAACGAGTTGGCTGGGTCATGGATGAATCAAGCATCGACGAAGAACGCGAGGCCTTAAATCGGCGCCGCGGGGAAATCACCCGTCAGCTCCAGGCGCTGACCGCGCAAAACGGCACCCTCGACTCCGATACCCTAGAAATGCGTCGCGAACCGCTGCTTAAACAGATCGACGAAATCGAACGGCGCCTCACGGAGATCGATCTCGATGAACGGAGCCTCCGCCGCATGGAAGGGGGAGAGTGATTCGTGAACATCTATACGCCGTCGGAGTAAACCTCGGCCCAGCCTTCGGCGGCTTACAATCAGAATCGGTACCCGAGCAAGTTCCAGTAGTGAAGGAAGGGGATGTAGGCAACGGCGGCGACCGTACATAGGGTGTAGTGAACGCGGCCTCGCCGCCCCCAATAATGTCGCCTCCATGCCATCACGGTGAAGAAGA
>JADFIX010000567.1 GCA_022566435.1 Planctomycetota bacterium | reverse complement strand
TCGTCACAGCCGTGGGCGACGCCATGCGCTCGGTCACGCCCGACGACTGCCACGGATTCTTCACCGGATGCGGATATGACGGAACACATTAACGGGAAATGCTCTAGGGTCACCGACCGTACGCCGCTCGCGAACCTGAAAAACCTGTACATCGGATAGTACGAACCATGGTAACGCCGGTGCCACACGAGCGCCCGCCCGCCGGGCGGATTAGGGGCAGCGCTCGACAAACGGTGTCGCCCCGATGGGGCTCTTGGTTGCGATGTCGGACGGGATCCCATGGCTGCCATGGGCTACAAACCGTTCGCCCCTGCCGCGGCTGTTACGGTGGTTGGGGCTGTCGCTCCTGCCAGGGCTCTATCATGTCGCTCCTGAATCGGCTCGAGCGTGTCGGTTGTGACGTCGGTCGAACATGCGATTTTGGTTCCGGTGTTGTGCGTATTCCCATGGCTGACGGCTTCGGCCGGGCCTACACAAGAAAGTAGTGCGCGCAACGCGATTTTGCGTCTGGCCTCAAATGGGTGATCGGCCGAGCGTTGCCGCCGGCTCGAACCGGAAATAGATCTCTGCCGCGGTGCAGTCGGCACCAGACCGGAAAACCGATGAAGTTGGCGTTTCCGAATGACGCCGCTACTTGGCGAGCGGATCGTCGTCTAATGCGAAGGGCATATCGAGCAATCCGCCGGCGACGGCTTCCAGTTGCTCATCGCTCAATTCGGTTGATGCCTCATCGACCGAAGCGAGAACCTCCTCGGGCGTGAACTTGAAGCCGGCTGATGCGCCGACAGCCACCGTTGCTTCCGCTCGCGCTCTTTTCAGCGCCGCGTGCAACCGCGAGTCGATCTGCACTCGCCGACGAAATTCTTGAAGGTCATCCGATGACATCTCTTATTATCCTCCTCGGCAACGACCCGCCGGCACCGAGTTCGGTACCGACGGGCGTGCGAATTCCTGAAAGCGTCGCCAAAAGCCGCCGAGCGGCCTTCCGACTCCTACGATTTCTGGTAGGGCAATTCTGACTTCTTGTCGGGGGGGGCGTCCAGGGGGTTCTCGTCGGTTTTATCCTCACCCACTCCACCGGACACGTTCTGAAGCTCTTCGTCTTTTATTTCGTCGTTCTTCTTGGGGTCGGTTGTCATTTTCGTTTCTCCGCAAAAAAAGGGGGTCTGTTTTCGCCGCTCACCATGGAGCGAACTTGTTCTTGAAAGTCGCATCTTTGCAGGCTGCTTTCCGCAACTCGATGCGTTGTCCGTACAACCCATAAGACGACGCTTGTGGAGATTTCTGACGGAAGATTCTCTCTTTTTTTGCGAATTGTGATACGTGCGTCTTGAAATGCTGTCGCCGCGCGGATTAGCGGCGGCGTTACGCTGCGAGCGGATCGTCGTCCAGTGCGAACGGCATCTCGAGCAAGCCGCCAGCTACGGCTTCCAATTGCTCGTCGCTCAATGCGGTCGACGCCTCATCGACCGAAAATAGAACCTCCTCCGCTGTGAACGTGAATCCGGCTGATGCCCCGACAGCCACCGTGGCTTCCGCTCGCGCTCTTTTCAGCGCCTCGTGCAACCGCGAGTCGACCTGCACCCGCCGGCGAAATCCTTGAAGGTCATCCGATGACATCTCTCAGTCCACTCCTCAGCAACGGCCCGACGACACCGAGTTCGGTGCCGACGGGCCGAATAATTCCTGAATACGTCGCCAAAAGCCGCCGAGCGGCCTTCCGACTCCTACGATTTCTGGTAGGGCAACTCTGACTTCTTGTCGGGGGGGGCGTCCAGGGGCTTCTCGTCGGTTTTATCCTCACCCACTCCACCGGACACGTTCTTAAGTTCTTCGTCTTTGATTTCGTCGTTCTTCTTGGGGTCGGTTGTCATTTTCGTTTCTCCGCAGAAAAAAGGGTCTATTCTCGCCACTCAACATTGAGCGAACTTGTTCTTGAAAGTCGCATCTTTGCAGGCTGCTTTCCGCAACTCGATGCGTTTTCCGTACAACCCATAAGACGACGCTCGTGGAGATATCTGACACCGGAAAATCTCTATTTCGAAATATTGTGTGTCATTTTTTGAACAAACGGTCGCCCCGCTGTTGCAGGAAGCAATGTGCCGGAGTCGTGCTGCTCCTCTCACGCGATTTGGCGAGCCATCATTGCCGCGAACAGCCCGCCCTTGCTGACGAGCTCGTCAAATGAGCCCGTCCCCACGACTCTTCCTTTGTCCAGTACGTAAATGCGGTCGGCGTCACGAATCGTACTCATCCGGTGCGCCACCACGACTCGTGTGACGTTTCGCCGCCTGAGGCTCTCGCTTACGATGGCCTGCGTCCGATTGTCCAGCGCGCTTGTCGCTTCGTCCATCAGCAGAATCTTGGGCCTGGAAACCAATGCCCGCGCGACGAAAAGTCTCTGCCGCTGACCGCCCGAGAAGTTGGTGCCCCCCTCGCTGACGATCGTGTGAAGTCCCATGGGCATCGCTTGGATGTCTTCGGCGAGCCCCGCATCGTTTATCGCTTCCCACGCTTCCTCCAAAGTGATGCGCGTGCCGACGCTGATGTTCTCGTAAACGCTCCCGGCTGTGATCCGTCCCGATTGCAGGACAACGCCGATCTGTCGACGAACCGCGGCAGTGTCGAGGCCGCTCAAGTCTTGCCCATCAAAAGCGATGGTTCCGCTTTCGACTCGCTCAAAACCCAGCAACAACCTGAGAATGGTAGACTTGCCGCCGCCGGACGGACCCACCAACGCCACGAATTCGCCGGGCTCGATACGAATGCACAGGTCGTCGAGAATCTTTCGTCCACCCTCTACGTAGCGGAAGTCAACATGCTCCAGGGACATTCCGCCGGACAGCTCGCCGGGGTCGACTTTTGATTCGTCGACCTCTTGTTCACCCTCGAGAATGGGCGCGATGCGCTCGGCTCGGATCATCGTATCCAGGTAGTCGACGACGGATAAACTCAGCGACGTAATGCCAGTCAGAAATGTACCCATCGCAGTGTAGAACGCGAGAAAAATTCCGATGCTTAGCGATGAGCCGCCTGCCTGTGCGCCCCCCGAGAAGAGTTCGACACCCATCCAGAAAAGTAGAATGGAACTGATGGTGGGGACCGCCTGGTGCAAAACGGCGGTGTAGTCCTCGGCGGCCTGGATCTTTCGCATCAGCTCCAGTTGCCCGGCATATCGCTTTGCCCAGGTGGCAAACGCCCGCTGCTGCGCCCCGGCGACTCGTATCTTGTTGACCGCGTTGATCATCTGTACGACCAAGCCGAAGAAGGTACCGCGTAGCTCGATCAAACGCCGCGTGTGCTTGCAAATGAAGATCCCACCTGCAATCGTGACGATGCCGACGGCGACCCCCAAGGCGGCGGCCATCATGGCCAGCCGCAGACTGAAGTATGCAAGCAGACCGAAGTTCAACAGCGACATGAGCGCCGCGAGGATTGACTGTACAATGACGTAGTTCAGTCCCTGACTGACCTCGCCGATTGCCGTCACGCGTGAGAGCAAGTCGCCGGTCGAGAAGCGACTGAAAAACGAAACGCGAACATTCAGCAGACGATCCCAAAGCGATGCCCGACCGACGGCATCGGAGGCGACGCTCATTCTGATACCCAAAATCCCCCGGGATAGCTCGAAGACCGTGGCACCGAATGTGACCGCCAGCAGAATCGTTCCCATTTTCGTCGAGAGGTCTTTGAGCTTCAACCACCGGCCGAGAAGCGAGCCGAAAACAAACGGCAAAATGAAGATGGCCAAAATGATTAGAAACAGCAGTCCTCCGGACATACCGGACGGTTCCGGCGTTGCCTGTGTGGCATCACTTGCCGTCCCTGAGGCCTGCGCTAGTAAAAACCAGTTGAATCCTGCGTTTAACATCGAGTCCTATCCTGACGATTGATACTGACTATTCAGACTTGTTCCCTGAAGATGATCATCCAAACCGACGACTTGTCGTCGACCGGCAGTACGACGACAAGTCGCCGGTTTGGATTTGATTCTGACTCCGCACCATGCACACGGATCAGAAAATGATGTC
>JADFIX010000566.1 GCA_022566435.1 Planctomycetota bacterium | reverse complement strand
ACCGTCGCCGTCCGAATCCACTTCACCAATGACGATCAAGTCGTCGCCCGGGACACCGCCGATCAAATCACCGTTTTCGTCGACGAAAATGTTGATGGAAACATTTTCCATCGGTGGGTCCCCGGTGGGGTTGATGGTACGCGGACGGTCAGCGGGGGTGAATCGAATGGCGATCGGCGCGGCATCCACGGAGAACAAGTCCGAAGCGGCGTCGTAGGTGGTGGTGCCCCGGCTGTCGAAAACAATGACCGGTGAACTCAGATTGTCACCAACGCCGATGAGTTCCGCATACGAGATACTCGCGATGGCTGTTGAAAACACTGCAGCAGCCAGACTAGCGCGATTGAGACCCATGTTCTATCCCTTCGTTGTTTTACAAAGCACTGTATGCATCCGGGATTTCGCAACGGCCACCGTGGTGCTCTCCGGTTGGCAGTGCATCCGATGTCGTCGGTCCGGCGGACTCGACAATAGTCTTGCCCACACGTCCGACTCTGCGACAAGACTCGCTGAATCGAGTGCCCCGTACTACCCGTTGACGCGACGCCTGAACAAGCCGACCAGCCCCGCCCCGACCAACGCCAACAGCCCCGTCCCCGGCAGGGGAATCACCGGCGCGGTGTCGGAAAGGCCGTTGCCCGTTCCTGATAACCCACCGATGAGGTTGTCGAAATTCGCCGCGAAACTTCCGTCGAAGCCGGATTGCGCGAGAATCAGTCCGACGGGGTCGACGCCGTATAGACCGGCCGCATCCCCCCCGGTGAGATCGATGAGAAACTCGATCAGGTTTCCGCTAACGGGTTCGAAACCGAAATCGATCACATTGCCCGTCAGAAGCGTGCCGGAGTTGAACCCCAGCGCGGGAATCGTACCGCCAATGATGAGAGAGCCGCCAAGTAAAGTTCCGTCGACGCCAATCGTGGCAGCCAAGTCGAACGTGCCGTCGTTAATACCATGCGGCAGTCCTTCGCCGTCGTCGTCGAATTCAAGTGCGAATCCGTCGGCGTCGAACAGCTCGGTGATCGAGTCGTAGGAGACGTCGAGAAAGCCGGACACGATGTCCGGCGCATCGAATAGTACGAGATCAAGCGGATCGCCCGCACGCGCGCTTACCGCAGTCGCCAAGCAAGCGGTCAAAGCGACCAATGGCATTTTGATATACTGCATTGAACGTCTTCCCCTTTCGGTTGCGCACTTGGCTTGACGTCAATCGGCCCATGCAATCGACGCGTTTGGAGCCAAGGAGCCCGTGCCTATTATAGCGGTAACTAGGGTCCCGAGTCGAGACCCCGCCCGTGACAACAGTTATCGGTTCCACGCCTACCGCTCGGTTTCGTGGGATCGGTGTCGCTCATTTGGACGCTAGGCAAGACAGTTCGTTTCGGGCATACTAAGGACGCTTGAAACGGTGCCGCGCTTGACGGCCGGCCCCGACGAAGATTTGTGAATGGAGGCGAACGCAATGCCCAATGGGGGAGATTATCGGATGCTGGCTGCCGTCGCGGTGGTCCTGAGCGGGACCGCGGCGCCGGTCGTAGCGCAGGACCAGCCTTGGGTCGTTTTTACGGACGTTGTGCCCGGCGTTAGCTGCGCAGTCGTACACACGGACAATCTCGAACTCGTCGTGTCCCTCGATCCGATGACCGGAATCGAGAATCTGGTAATCGTCACCGGCGGGGATGTGCGGCTCGTGGACACCCAACTTTTGCCGAGCTTCGAAGTCTTGTATTTGGGCGAGCCGGCCGGATCAATTATTTTCGAGGATAGCGCCAACGGGATTCGAGCGCTTTGGTGGGTCGGGTTCGGCGATTCGGTGGTCAACGTGGATCGCTTTACCGGTGAACCGCTACCCACCGAGTCACGCCCCGGAGACATCGTCGTGTCCACTTGCGACGGCTGCGATCTGTGGGACGACCCGAACATTTGCATAATCGTCGATGACGATCCGGTGCCCGATCCGCCGCCGCTGCCGCCGTTGACGATCAACATTTGCGGGTCGAACATGGCGATGGCCCTGAGTTTGACACTCGTCGGCTTGATGGGAACCGGGTTGGCCCGGCGGCGAACCGTTTCGAGGAATTCGGCGGCGACTCGAGGACACAAGGAACTGGAGCAAGAGGCGTGAGCAATACGATCAAACGAATTTTCGAGCAGGGTCAATCCATCTGGTGTGACAACATCAGCCGAAAGATGTTGGACGGCGGGGAACTCGCCCGGTTGATCGATAGGGGGGTCGTCGGCGTGACGTCCAACCCGACGATCTTCATGAAGGCGATCACCGGCGGCAACGACTACGACGACCTGTTCCGGAAACTGCTCGCTCGCGGGCTCGACACCGCGGCGATTTACGAAGGGCTAATCATTCCCGACATTGCGGATGCGGCCGACCTGCTGCGACCAGTGTACGAATCCACGAACGGTGTGGACGGATTCGTCAGTATCGAGGTCAACCCCAAGCTGGCGTTCGATACGGAGGCCACGCTGGCGGAGGCACGCCGCCTGTCCGAGACTCTCGACCGGCCTAACATTTTCATCAAAGTGCCCGCTACCGAGGAGGGCTTTCCGGCAATCGAGACGTTGATCGGCGAGGGAATCAGCGTCAACGTGACTTTGATCTTCGGGCTCGACGCGCACGAGAAGGTGATGCAGGCGTACATTGGCGGGATGAAGAAGCTCGATGCCGCCGGCGGCGATGTGTCGAAGGTGACGTCGGTTGCTTCTTTTTTCGTCAGTCGAGTGGACACGCTGGTGGACAAGCTGCTTGCGGAAAAGAAGGCCGGCGGTGCGGCGGTGGATCACCTTCTCGGCAAGGCCGCCGTCGCCAATGCCCGGCTGGCCTACGCCCGATTTCTTGAAGTCTTCGGCAGCGATGGCGCGTTCGCGCCCCTCGCGGCCAAGGGTGCTAGGGTGCAAAGGCCCTTGTGGGCCAGTACCGGCACGAAGAATCCGGACTACCGCGATACGATGTACGTCGATGATCTGATCGGCTCCGATACGGTCAACACGCTTCCGCCCGCGACGATCGAGGCGGTGTTGGATCATGGCCAAACGGAGGCCGTGATCGAGAGGCACCTCGACGACGACCGGAAGGATCATCGGCCGGCGGCGCAGCCGCTCCTGACAATTTGGGCAGAAGTAGGTCGAGCGGCCGCTCACCACGATCCGCTGGATCACCGGCGGAGGCGAGGACCGATGCTCGGAGGGCGGCCGCAGGCAGGGCTCGCCCTCGCGCGTATGCACGAGGAACTCGTCCTGCATCGAGCCCCGCTCCCCGCGCGCGTCGAGGTAGTCGTCGATCTGATCCGGTTCCAGCGGCTGCAACGTCACGGCACCTGCGAGGTGAAGACGGCTTCCCCGACTCTGAATCGCTTCGTACTCGTGAATCCGACTGCAGAGCACCACGGGGACGTCCATCTCGAAGAGGTGACACCCGTTCAAGACATCGACGAGTTCGAAGCGAAACTCATCGTCGACCTCGTCGAGGCCATCGAGCATTACGGCCACACGCTGCTCGCCGATCCACTTTCGCGCCAGGTCGCGCGTAATCCCAGGGAATCGGGCGAATTCCCCCGCCAACCACCATTCAAAGTGATCGCCCTGAGCGCGGTCTGTGCCGCCGTTCTCACCCTCGCGGCTCATCAGGCGGTACCACGGCAGCGGAGGCCGCAGATCAAACTTCGAGAGATTGACGAGCAGCGGAACTGGGGCGTCGGTGTCTGCATCCGCCGACTCGATCAACTGCTTGACGATGTGGAGCAGCGTCGTCGTCTTCCCGGAGCCCGGCGCCCCTAAGATGAGCATGCGTTGGTGATAGGCCTCGAAGGCTTCCTCGACATGATCGAATTCCATCTGCTCCGGACTCTTGTACCGAAACGGAAGCACGGTTGCTGACGGGTTGTCTTCGAGGTCCAGATCGATGAAGCGAGCGTTGTGGATTGACTCTTTCAGGCGAGCCTCGATGTCCTCTCGGAGCTCTCGAAGGTAGCGGGAGCGAGCCTTCGATTCGAAGGACGACAACGGCGCGGGCCCGGCAGG
>JADFIX010000565.1 GCA_022566435.1 Planctomycetota bacterium | reverse complement strand
CCCATGCCACCACATGCCACCACATGGCACCTCATGCCACCTCATGGCACCCATGCCACCCGTCCGAATACCGGTGAACTACGGGAGCACCGCGCAGGCTGAAAACCGCGCAAGCTGAAGCATGCGGCTCGGAAAAGACTTTGGTATACGTGCTAGTCGCGGGAGATTTTCGTGGGCACTAACTCTCGATTGGTCATCAGAATGGCGGAAAGAACCAGGGCGACGACCACGATGCCGAGTATCTGCGGCAAGGCCGATGCGTCGTCGTGATAGAGCTCCTGAGACAATTCCCGCGGAAGCTCGTAGAGCGTGGAAACGCCCGGCAGGGCCCCGGCCATCGTTACCCGAAGTTGGTGCATGAGGCTGTAGATCCGGGCGCGCACCGGAATGTTGCTCAGGACCATCTCCACGGTCACCAAATAGAGGACCGACATCGCCAGCGGCCGGGCGCTCATCAGACCGATGAAACTGAAGATCGCCAGAAAGCTCAGCACCGCCAAAGGAATGATGTAGAGGTAACAGAGCAACTCCTGCGACGGATTCCAATCGGCATAGCTAGTGCCGGCGATGAGGGCCGGCACGTCTCGGCCAGCCAGCATGCAATAGTGCAAGCCGACCATGGCCATATCGCACGCGACCGCCAAGACGAACGCCGTGGCGAAGAATTTCACGAGCATAACCGTCGCGCGGCGCATTCGCCGGGTAATCAAGTAGACGATCGTTCGGGCCTCCACTTCAGCGCCGATCAGCGCCGTGCCGTGGACCATGCAGACCAGCGGCACGAGCCCCATGATGAAGAGGAACTGGGCGAACACATGGTATATCTCCCACTGGTTTCTCGCACTGTCGATCGGTGGGGCGAAATTGCGAATGATCAGAAGCAAGACGCTGGGTGCGACCAACAGCAGTATCGTCAGCCAAATCTTTCGACTCGAAAGAGTCTGACGAATGGTGAATAGAAACAGTGCCGCCATCGGTCGCATGTTTACAGCCCGCCTTCCCGGTCCCGGTGTCCGGTTAAATAGCCGAAGATCGCTTCCAGGCTTTCATCCGCCGCCGCGATTTCCTGCACCGCTATCTCCTTGTCGAGAATCAGGCCGGCAAGACGATCGTAAATTTCGTCGGGCGAGACGGTTTGAATCGTCAACGTGTCGGGCGGCATCATTTGCAAACTGGTGACGACCTCCATTTCGGCAAGCAGCGCCGCAAGCCGCCGCGGACGATCGACTCGAATACGAATGGCGAAAGGGCGGTTGTGCAGCGTGCGACGAACCTCGGCGATGTGCCCCTGGGCCACGATCCGCCCGTGATCGATCATCAAGATCCGTTTGGTCAACGCCTCCACCTCGTGGAGAACATGACTGGAGACCAAAATATCGACACCGTTATCGGCCAGCCCTTTGAGTAGATTTGCCAGCTCGTGGCGGCCCACCGGATCGGTTCCGGTAAACGGTTCGTCGAGAATCAGCAGCTTGGGCTTATGGATCAACGCCTGAGCGATCTTGATTCTTTGACGCATTCCCTTGGAATAGCCTTTGATCGCGCGGTCGGCGTTCTTGGTCATCCCGGTCATTTCGATGACCTCGGGCAGGGCCTTCCGCAAGTCCGCGCCGTGTAGACCGGATGCCTTTGCTAGAAACGCGACGAACTGTCTCCCGGTCACGTCGGACCAGAACGGATCACCTTCCGGGCAATACCCGATGTTGGAAAGAACCGCCGGGTTGTTCCAGACCTCGCGTCCGAACACACGGATGTTCCCCTTACTCGGTCGCAATTGCCCCATCGCCAGGCCCATCAAGGTGCTCTTGCCCGCGCCGTTGGGACCGACCAGACCGGTGATGCCGTGTTCGATCGTGGTGGTGACGTTGTTCAGTCCGATGACCTCGCCGTACCACTTCGATAAGCTGTTTAGTTCGATGACCACGTTTTCAACCTATACGTTGGCGGCCGACCTCGAGAACGTCACAATTCGACGATAGCTCACAAGAAGTCCGGCGAGCGCACAAACGGCCAGCACCACCGCGGCGTTAAATGGATGGACCGGTCTCACCAGAGCTCGGGAGAAAGCTCTATCAGGCAGACCCGTCGCCTCTAACGTCTCGCGTGTAGACAGCAGCCAGTCGGTGAACACGACCACGTTATCTCGCAGCGAAAAGCATCCCAGCCAGCCCGTTGTCGAGTCCGCGGGCAGATTCTCGTTGAGAATTTTCTGTGCGATGGCGGGGAGCAGGCACACCGCCAGCCAGGCGACCGTCACGTATCGATGGTCGGACGTCGTGCTGGACAGTGCCAGTACGATTGCACCAGCCACCAGACACACGGTCAGCCCGGACACGATAATATCCACGACAAGATCGAGTTCCGCGCCCCAGGAGTGCAAGCCTCCGGTGACCAGGATTCCGAAGAAAAACGCAAGAAGATTCGGAATCAGCGTCACCGTCGCGATGAACGCCGCGACGATCAGCCATTTTCCGGCGAGATACGTCAGCGGGGTAACCGGTTTGGCGAAGTAGATCGGCAGGGCACGATGCTTTAAGTCGCCGGCGATCAGCCCGGGGCCGACCCTGGCCACCACCAACATCACCCAGAACATCTCGATCTTGATCAGCACGAGAAAAAGCACGCGCCACAGGATTTCCCGATATTCTCCGAGGCGCGACACATCGCTCACATCCACGCCGAGGAATATGTGAATGAACTCCATGATGGACTCAGCCTGGGGCGTGCCGGCCAATACTTCCATCAACGAAAGTAGATAGAGCACGACGCATCCGAGCAACGTCACGAGCCCGACCGCCATGACCAGCATACGCGTCTTGGCAGTCTTGAGCGTCAGGCGGATCCCGATCACGACGATGACCAGCCAGGTCCACCGTCCGCGGTTGAGGGTACCGTCCCACCGTTGATACTGGTGGCTCGTGTTTGTGGGTTCGGCGTTCATGCGCCACCCTGCTTTTTCAGTGCCGCCATGAAGGTCTCTTCCAACGAGCTTCGCTTGGGGTGCAATCCGCAAACCATCGCGTTCGCGTTGCGCGCCGCTTCGAACACCGTCGACTGAGCCCCTTCGGCGGGAAGCTCTATATTCAGGCGGCCACTGGATTGCTCGAGCACCGATACCTTCTTCTCTAGAAGACACTTTGCCAGCGACGCACCGTCGCCACGGAATTCCACACTGTAAAGGGTGTGATGGGCCTCGCTCATTTCGTCGATTCGCCCGGTGGTCAGGACTTCGCCGCCGCCCATGATGATGACCCGCTCGCACACCCTTTCCACGTCGGGAAGCAAATGGCTGGATAGCAAAACGCTGATCCCCGCGTTGCCCAAGTCGGTGATGAGTGAAAGCATGATCTGCCGTCCTTGCGGGTCCATGCCGTTGGTGGGTTCGTCGAGAAACAGGAGATCCGGATCGTGGACCAAGGCCTGCGCCAACTTCAGTCGTTGTTTCATACCTGCCGAGTACTGTTCCGCCGGTCGATACCGGGCCTCGTCCAACGCGGCGTAGTCGAGTACTTCGTGCGTGCGCTGCATCGAATCTCCGTGCGACATGCCTGCCAGTCTCCCGGCGTAATAAACGTAACCGGTGCCGGTCATGCCGGGGATGAGGCAGTCGTTTTCGGGCATGAACCCCACGCGGCGGCGGATCATTTGCTGCTGCCGGCGCACGTCCAATCCCAGCACTTCCCCGCGCCCGGAAGTCGCAGGTGTTTGACCGAGCAGTACGCTGATCAATGTACTCTTGCCCGCACCGTTGGGACCCAGCAAACCGATCACGCCCGGCTCCACCGAGAGCGACACCCCCCGTAGCGCCGTGATCCGGCCGTAACTCTTCTTCAAGTTGTCGCAGGTAAAGGCTATCAATGGACACGTATTCCCCGACATCGAGGAATTATTCGGGCGGTCTACCGCCGATTTCGAATTGGCCTAGTGCTCCGACCCATGCCACCCAGCCGGCGCGCCGGGACCCATGCCACCCGGCACAACTCATCGATTGGCATGTGTCTGAGCAATGGCCATCTAAACGCTGCCCGCACCATA
>JADFIX010000564.1 GCA_022566435.1 Planctomycetota bacterium | reverse complement strand
TCGCACATCCACAGAGCAAACCGGTTGCGTGGCATGGGTCCCGGCGCGCCGGGATTTGCCCCTGCTCATCGACCGCCGACACGGGCAAGCTATCGCTTGCCCATGCCACCCATCAATTCACGTGCGACGAAGCACTAGACCGCGCGGACGCCCGTATTGCCGCGCATCCACATCGCAAACCGGTGAAGACGAGACCATACGGAGGTCGCTGCCGACACACGTTGGCATCGGTTCAGTGGCGTGGGAGCTTAAGGGGCACGCAGGCGGTATGCAACCTGAGCGAGTGTCTCTCGAAACCCGACCGTTCGTGATGACGCTTGAAATCGTTCCGTATGTGTTGGGACTGCGCACATCACGGGCTGCGAGCGTCCGCGCAGGCTGAAGCCTGCGGCTCGGGTCCTATTAGGATTGGCGCGCTGGCTAAGCCACGCAGCCACAATTCGCGGCAAGAGAGGTCCTTTCGCTTGAATCGAGTGGCTCGTTTGGATACGATTGCGGCTTGAAATCTTATAATCAGAAAATGTCGGCTCATAGGTCAGAATAGAAAGGGCGAGTCTAAACCGCAATTATCTTGAGGAATCCCGAGAGGGACATTGAGCAGGAGAGATGAGATGTTCTTCCCAATCCCAATCTTCGGAGACAGCAGTAACAACGCCAAAAGGATCGCCCGGATCGAGACGAAAATAGACCTTCTGTTGGCACATGCCGGGCTCACTTATGAACCTTTCAAGGGTGTTCCCGAGGCGGTAGTCGAAGCACTCAAGGACGGTCGGAAGATATTGGCCATCAAGCGATACCGCGAAGCGACGGGAACCGGCTTGAAAGAGGCAAAGGACTTCATAGACTCGCTTGAGTGCGAGGCCGTCTAGAGTGCGTGTGGTTCAATCTTGCGGCGTCCGGATCGGCGGGCCGTTCATTCGTGCTTCTTCCTCAGTCGCACGAATCAGTCGTGGTACTGATGCTCCGGACACGTCGGCTTCACGCCCCTCAGCTTCAGTCTCGCTAGCACTCGGCTCCAGCCTTCAGACTCGCTCCTCGCTCGCCTTCAGCGGTCGCGCTTCAGGGCTCCCTATTCGGTCGCCCTTCAGTACGGCGAGCATAAGCGACCCGCCTCTTGGTCAACCCGCATAGTAGAGGTTGCCGATGCTCTAGTATTGTGTCCGCGCAAACTAAAAGCCTGCGACTCGGGTCCTATTTTACGCTCTTCAACTACAGGATTCCCGCACCGAAGCCAACCGAATCGTCAAGTACCTCGGCCTCGGACGGTAGTTCCGCAACTTCGTTCAGCTTGACCCTATCGCGATCCTCATCGGCGTCGGCGGTGCCCACGTGGTGCGCCGGCCGCTCGTCCCTGTGCTTGTTGTCCGGTTCTTCGAAGATCGGTTTGTCCGGTCCGGCGTCACGTTTCGAAGCGATCTCAGCGACCGGCGCCGATCGCGGCTTCGATTCGCTCGCGCGGTCGTCGCGCGGGCGGCGTCCGCGTCCGCCGCGGCGCCGGGGGCGCTGTCCTTCCTTAGCAGGACCGCGGTCGTCCCGGCGATTGCCGGAATCTCGGCCCTGTGGTCGATGCGGCTCCCGAGTCTTCGTGCCTTGATCGAGCCCGGCGATGAGCGCGTTGTATTCGGACGGCTCGGCTGCCTCGGTGGTCTCTTCTATCTCTTCTGCCTCTACTGCCTCTTCTGTCTCGGTTGTCTCGGTTGTCTCGGTTGTCTCTTCAGTTTCGGTTTTATTCTTCGCGTGACTTTCCTCATCTTCCTCGAACTCATCGATCACGCCGGCGGCATCAGATTCATAATCGGGATCGGCGGCCCGATCGTACTCGGCGCGAAATGCCTCCACGACGCATTCTTGCAATTTCTCACGAAATTCCTGGGTGATCGGGTGGGCAATATCGCGGTAGAGCCGAAGTCGACCGGCGTCGTCCACCGGCAGTTCCTGGCTCGGAAGACCGGCGCCGCACTCGGCACAGTATCGAGCCCGCAAGGGGTTCTTGTGTTTGCATTCAGGGCAAGAGGTCGTCAGCTTACGCGACGGCATGGCCACGAAAAGACCGTTGGCCCCTTCGACCAATTTGATGTCCCTGATGACGAATTCCTCGTCCAGGGTGACGCTACAAAATGCTTTCAAGCGGTCGGAAGAATGATTTACAAGTTTGACTCGAATGTCGGTGATTTCCATTCATGGCTCCTTACGTCTTCAATGTTGTTGCCGTGACGGGGACCGCCACGACCATAGTTGTGATGCCCAGTGCCTCTTTGGCCACACGTTCGGCGGCATCGTCGGCGGTCTGCTGGTTGTCAAACAGTTTGTACAAAACGGACCCGGCACCGCTTACTCGTAGCGGCCCGTGCCCCTGGCGGTGCAGATCGGCATGAACGCGAGCCACTCTTGACGCAACGCGGAAGATGGCGGGTTCGAGATGATTCGTCAAAAGCGCGTTCAATTCTTCGGCCGTCTCGGCAGAAAGAATGGCGGTCAAGTCGGCGTCGGGCAGGCGATCTCTGTCCGATGACTTCCACTGACGGTAGACGTCGATGGTGGGGACAAACTCTTGCACGTCGACGAGCAGCGCCCAGCCCGACCACCGCAAGTCAACTGCCTGGACAATCTCTCCCCGTCCACGCACGATGGCACAGGGTAGGTGGTAGAACAACGGAACATCGGAACCGATGGTGGCCCCTAACGCGGCGAGTTCGCCCGGCCCGAGACCCAAGTCGTACAGGTCATTGCACAGCCGTAGGGTCGCCGCGGCATCCGCGCTGCCGCCGCCGAGACCGGCGCCGATGGGAATTCGTTTCGCCAGCTCGACATGTATTCCCGGCGCAAGGTGGAAACGATTCGCCATGAGAGATGCGGCCTGCAAGACAAGATTATCCGGACCAACTAGCGATTCCACGTTGCAGGTGATTGACGCGGACGGCGCATCGGTGGCCGAGATTCGGATGCCGTCACGTAGATCGATACCCACGGCCACCGATCGAATGTCGTGGTAACCGTCGGCTCTTTTGCCAAGCACTTCAAGCGTGAGGTTTAACTTGGCGCAGGCCTCCATTGAGGCAGACTTGCAATCTCGCCGCGTCGGGTGCATCGTTGCGGTCACAGTAGACTGCATCCTCTCTTGCGGTTTAGAGGTCCAGGGTGTCGACAAAGTATCCGCAAAAGGATGCGTCGTCCCACAGGCCTCTTCAGATGCGACTCACACGTGCGAGGCTCGTTCGCCGTGTTCACCGGCGGCCTGATGGAACGCTTCATCCCCGGTCAATACTACAGAAATCCATGCTAAAGGTACAAGCGATCATGTCAACGTATCGCCGGGTCCAACCGTTGCCGGTGAGTTTAGTTCGCGAACTCATTAAACTCGCCGTTCCAACCGCTCACTTCCCAATACTTCGTTTTTTGGCGTGGAATTGCGGAACACGAGTGTGGCGTTTGGGCAACATCTCGGCACAACCGTCCACTATTTTCGAATCATCAGGTTTCTGTAAGTTGATATTTTCCAATGACTTGCGCGCCAAGCGGGTGCGCCGCGAGGATCCGGCTGCGGTCTTGCCCTATCTCCGGCAGTGGCGGCATTAGCGCGCCCGGTCCGCGATTGTAAGTTGGAAGGGAAAGAGTATGGGTCCGATATTGTCAGTTTCGCTCAACCCGGCAGAGCAGAATGCAAACGTCCTCGGGGCGGCTAACGTTGCCGGTACGGCCCAGGCCGGAGGCGCGTCCCCGACGACCGCCGGCGGCGTACTGATTGGCTCGCAATCGGTGTTCAACGTTTTTGCCGCGGTCTCGACGATGATGCAATCAATCGGCGGGGGCGTTGAAAACGACCGTCTGATGCGCATGTTGATCGCATTGATGATCATCATGTCTCTTTTGCGGGAACAACAGGAGGGGCAGAGTCAGTCGGGCGGGAACCAACTCGCCCTACTGGGCAACGGCGCGAACAGCAATTCTTCCTACATTGGCATCTTCAGTTCGTCCACGAGGTCGTGGTACGCCTGGTGGTCCTCAGGCGCGATCGATTTGAGTTGCCGGTGCAATCGCTCC
>JADFIX010000563.1 GCA_022566435.1 Planctomycetota bacterium | reverse complement strand
TGGAGACGGCCCTCGATACCCTGGTGGGCGAACTCCTGGTCGCGGCCAACGCCAACGTCAGCAACTTCACCAACGGCTGCGGCGTCGCCCCCGTCTCCCTCAGCGAGACCACCTGTACCATCACCTACGACTACACGATCCTGGCCGGCGACGACGCCTCCGACGGCGCCACCGACGGCGTCATCAACAACCAGGTCAGCGTTGATAGTCACCCCACCGGCTTCACCAACGACATCGACGCCTCCGACACCGCCCTGGTGAATCTGTTCGTACCGGCGATCTCGGTGGACAAGAGTGTGACGCCGACGATCTCCAAGGTAACGGACGATGTTGCCTACACGATTGTGATCACCAACACCAGCAGTTCGATTAGTCTGAGTGACGCCCAGATCCCGGACCTGGAGTTCGACGCGATCGACGACACGATCGCCGGCGATCTCTTCACCGCGCTGGAGGGCGAGGCATGCTCGTTGAACACTAGCTCGGACGGGGTCGGCTGGTTTGAGTTGATCAACCTGTCCGATCCGACGCCGGGCGACGGTGCGGACGATTGTTATATTCTGACGGTAGGGCTGTGCTGCTCCGACCCGGTCTTGAACCCGGTCTGGCCGTTCTTGAGCCAGTACATCGAGTGTCCTTGTTTCGAGGGCCAGGACGTCTTGGCGATTCCGCCCGATTTCGACTTCAACGGCGATCAACTGGACGGTTTCGGGGCCGGCAGTCAGGCCAGGGTTGCCGGGCGGTGCGAGGACGACAACTACTCGGCCACCTTCACCGTGCCGCCGGGAGATTACGCCTACCAGATCAACGCGGACTTGAATTGTGCCGGGTCGGTCATTCCGTGCGACACGCCCGACGATTGCGCGGGCAGTGCGTGCATCGCACCGAATCCCGACTACACCGTGGTCTTCACGACCGAATCTTGTCTGATCGCCGCTTGCTGCGTTGGGGAAACGTGTATCCGTACCAACCGACTTGATTGCGCCGCACAGGGAGGTACCTATCTGGGCGATGGCGACCAGCCGATTGACACTTGTCAGGCCGGCGCGTGTGCTCTTGGCGCTTGTTGCCTGGACGGCTCCTGCAATGACGACACGTTCCACGACACCCAAGCGGAATGCGAGGCAGACGGTGGTGTCTACTTTGGTAGCGTTGATTGTAACTCGGCTCCCTGCCCGGCGTGTCCGTACGATTCGCCGCAAAATTGCCAGCAGGTTCAGACGATCTTCGGCGCGGTCCCGCTCATGGACCGAAATCCGGAGAACGGAAGCTCTGACGGTACCATGGGCGCCGTACTTGCCGACGACGTCAAGTTCGCTGGGGCCAGTGTGGATCAGATTTGCTGGAGCACCGGGTTCTTCGCGACGCCGTGTTGCGGCACCGGTTGCGCACAGAACGTCGACACGACCTGGCAGATTCGGATCTACGAGACGGATCAGGACTGCGACGCCCTTCCGGGCTTATTGATAGACACGTCGACCATTACGGTGCTCAACAAAATCCAGGGCATTGGTCAAGGCACTGCCACGTGGCACTACTCGGGATCGTTGGATACTCCGATCACGCTTCCGAACGGCGGTTTCGTCGGCGATACCTACTGGTTCGAGGTTTCCGCCTTTGGTGATCCCGGCTGCGAGGTTCGTGCGACCTGGTCCCGCGACCATGGCAACGGGCATCGCGTCGATGCGCTCATCGCGACGGAAAACGAAGACCGTGATTATACCATTGCCAACGTTGATTCTGAGGACGTCGGCTTCTGTGAAAACTCAGGCGTTCAGAATCCGGGCGACGTGCTTGGCGCTTGCTGCACCTGTCCCGCGAATTGCCAGGAGAACGTCACGGCCCGCGAATGCGGTGTCATCCGAGGCGTCTGGTCGGCTTGTGCGACCTGTGCGGAAACGCCGTGCCCAAGCCCGCCGGCGAACGACAATTGCGAATCGCCGTACTTGATCAGCAATGTGCCGCAGAGTACTGACGGACTTGATGTGCTCACGATCACCGATCAGAACAATATCTGTGCCCACGACGATGGTCCCGGGCTCTCGGCTGCTGAGCCGACCGGACTCTGCGGGCCATCGTTGGGCGGCGGTGCGGATATGCACAACGACATATGGTACAAGTACACCCCCCCCGTCACCGCTGACCTGCGGATCGAAAGCTGCGGCGCAGCGGACATGGACCAGATGCTCGCGGTTTACGATGCGGATAACGGCTGCCCGGTGACCGAAGACGAAGAACTCGCCTGTGGCGACGATACCTGCGGCATCACTGCCGGTCCGGCCGACGTCACGGTGCGGGTCACCGCAGGTCACGAGTACCTGATCCGTTGCGGTGGCTGGAACAACGAGGTGCCCGGCGGCTTCGACGGCAGTCCGCGTGGAAGCTTCAGTCTCAATTGGTCGCTCACGAATGTCCTTTGCCCGGGCGTCGAGGACGTCATACGGGCGGGCCCCCCGCACGACATCCTGAAGAACCGTTACATCTCCATCGATCCGCGTGGTGTCGCACAAACCCTCCCGAACGCCATGCACATTCGTGTGGCGGTGGATAGCACGTTGGTCCCCGGCCTGATCGGCTTTGGACCGTGGTGGGCGACCGACCCGGTGAATGGTCAACCGCCGTCCCCTGCGAGCTGCATTTCGATAGTCTCTGCGACGAAACCGGCGAGCGAGCCGGATTTCACCGGGTGTAATGTGGTGCATCTGACCGGATGTCCGGTCATTCCGACGACGACCTATCTCATCCAGGCCGAAGTCGGCGGAGAATTGTCATGCGGAAGTTTGTTTGACACCATGGCCAAGGCGAATGGCAAGTGGCTGGGCGACTGCTGCGGTTCGTTTACCGGGCCTCCGGATTATGTATGGACGGGGCCGAACCGCACGGTGGGTATCGACGATGCGGTTGCGGCGATCAAGACGTTCATTAATCCAAACGCAGTTAACGCGACGCACCTGTCGGTGACGGACATTCATCCGGTCCAGAATGGCGAACAGATAAATCTGATCGTCAATATCAATGACGTACTGATTATCATCGCGGGCTTCCAGGGCAAGACGTACGGCAAAGTCGCGTCTCCGTTCCCCGACGATGAGATTCCCGATCTGACGGAGTGTCCGTAGTGGGTGTCGACTATCGGTCAGCCGAGCCGTGTAGCCGTGTAGGGTGCGTCCCGGACGTCCCGGACGCACCAACCTTACTTTCAGGCTGAAGGCCTTCCAGACAGTAGCCGGGGGCAAGTCCCGGCGCGCCGGGACGCCGCCCCCGGATAGGATCGACCCCCAAACCATTTTGACCCTGAAAGGGTCGAACAATCGTCCGGGCCGCTTGCCGATGCGCACTTGTGCGACCCCTTCAGGGTCGAATGAATCAATGGGATTTCGGTATCCGTGGGCGGCGCTGGCGCCGATTGCCGGCACGCTCCTTATGACGTCAATAGATTCTTACTGTCACCTTCATGGCACTTGTCTCAAGTTGAAATGATGGGATGAAGAAGGAACTCGTCGCACGTCTAGCGACGGGATGATTTTGGCACCGTTCTGCCACCAATCCGCTATGCAAATTAAAAAACCGCGTTTTCGACTGGGCATGGTGGGATTCGAACCCACACGTCCTTTCGGACAAGGGATTTTAAATCCCTTGCGTCTGCCATTCCGCCACACGCCCCATGAAACCTACGCGACACGTGGCCACGCGAGTGTCCCGATGCACATCGGGATGCCGCCCAGCCGCGCAGGGCCGGGAGAGAGGTCGCCGCCCAAGCGTGGGTCGCGGCACGTGCCGGATCATACCCCATGTCGGTCGATTTCGCGAACAAGTGGGTTAATCGCACGTCACCGACGACGTCGATGGCGTTGGATTGAGGCGAGGGATCGCAAGATCGCCTGTACCATGTAGGCATGCGCAGGGCAACACCATCGTGGCGTCACGTAGGCACGCTTCTCTTTTTCGCCCTTCTGATCGCCTTTTTCCTCAGCCTTGACTATCGGTTCGGGCACTCGGGCCGCGTTTCCGTCGGCGTGTCGCACGGGGCGCTTCGGCTCGGC
>JADFIX010000562.1 GCA_022566435.1 Planctomycetota bacterium | reverse complement strand
GGCACCCCCGAGCGCGAGGAGTTTGCCGTCTGCGCTGTACGACAGGTTCCCCCAGAAGTCCGTCTGGAGAGTGGATGTCCTCAGCGTGTCGGCGTGAATATCCCAATGCATGAGTGCTCGCTGGCCTGTGAATGTAAGCGAGTCATCCACCGGATTGAATACCATGTGGCTGACACCGCCGACTGGCATGTTTCGTTGCCGATAGGAAGTTGCGCCATCTATCTTCCGGACCCGTATGTTCGTACCGTCGATTGCGGCTATGTAGTCTGAAGCGGCGCTGAGCGCGAATCCTGCGGTCATCCAGAAGGTGTCAGTGGCCACAATCCGTTTATCGAAAACGGTCTTCCATTTTGCCGTTTCGACAACGCGAAGGTTCTGTCGACCACCCGATTTTCTGCGCCCCATGTCACCGAGCATGGCGAGGTACCGTCCGTCGGCGCCGAATTCAACATGCAGCACACCGCGCTGCTCGAACAGTTTTTTTCCGGACTCGAGATCGTATACGCGAAGGTATAATCCTTCATTCTCGAAAGTCTGAATTGCGAGACTGTGACTATCCGGGCTGAACGTAGCGGGAGCCTCGAAGAACATGTTTTGGCCGCTGTCGACGTTGGGCAAATCGAACTGCTGTACCTCGAGACCGGAGCCGATTTCCCGCACGACCATCCGCGGCCCTTCATCACCTTTTTCCGTCGTTACAACGAGCGTGCCCTGTGAGTTTACCGGTGGATTGTTGAACATGGCGGACGCTTGGGACACTTGCTCCGGGGGAAGTCCACGGTCCAGATCCCAAAGACGCGTGCCACCGGTCAGCGTTGCCGTCAAGAGCGTACGCCCGTCTTGCCCGAAAACGGCGACGGAAGCACGCGGCAGGGGAAAAGGCATACCGAACGAGGAATCTCTCTGAGACACTGCCAACGATGACAAACGTACCCCCGAACGGGCATCCCACCGTGCCACCGTTTTGAAATTTCCTACCATGTCGAGCGTATTGCCATTTCTGCTGAATTTCACTGGAGCTTGAAAAAGAAATCCCCACGCGGCGATGGACTCGCCGGGCTCGTCTTGGTCGCCTGAGGGAATTTCGTCAGACTCCGCAAACTTCACCTTTAGCGACGGCGTGATCTCGTAGAGGGGAGCCCGATCGCGCATATCGATAACTCGTACGGTGTTGTCACCCAGGCTATAGGCGAGAAGATCGCCGTCTGGCGTCATCGCGAGCGAGCGCACGCTGCGTGTCATGTAGCCCATCATGCCTTGATCAGCGAAGATACCTATTGCGCTAATCGTTTCACAAACGTCGACCACTTGCCTTCCCAGATCTGCAAGGTCGCCGAGCACCGAACCACCCAGAAGCCCACCGATAAGACCAACAGTTTTGCTGATAACTTTGGCCGCGTCGCACTTGTCGAGCAGTGGCGGATCGCCTACCTGACGTCCTCGGTCGACATCGAACAAACGAACTGAGCCGTTGCGACTGCCGACCATGAGCGTCCTGCTGTCCGGTGCAAAAGCCAATGCTGAGACCTCGATCACCATGGCATCGATTTTCTTGATGTTCTTGCCCGTTGCTACGGAGTAAACACGCAATTCGTTGTCTTTGATGACTGTGACAACTTTGCTGCCGTCCGGACTGAGTGCGAGTACCGACGTTCCACCTCTGGCCTTGAACGTCCGGACTCGCGCACCACTCGCAACGCTCCAGACTGTCGCACCTGTCTTGCCACCGTGGACCAGGAGGTCTTCGCTCGCGGCAAACGCGATCGGTACTCGTTCCCCGAACATTCCTCCCATCGAGGACTCGCCTTTCTTGCGGCCCTTCAATGGCGTTAATTGCCGGATGAGTTCACCGGATGGAATATCGAAAATCCGCACAACATCGTCACTGCCAATGCCGGCCAGCCAGTTCCGTGACGGATGAAAAGCCACGCCAGTGATGGGATATCCCGCGTATGTGTCGATTTCCTTGCCGGAGGACGTATTCCAGATCTTCACGACGCCATCGGCACCGAGAGTTGCCAGCACGACACCGTCGGGGCTGTATACGAAATCCACGACCGCTGCCGCGTGGCTCGTCTGCACCACGAGGCGTGGCGGCGCGGTATCGTCGCCCGCGCTGTATCGACTATCTACTGATGGTGTCGTCGCAGTCTCGGCAATAGTTGCAGACCTCGCCGGTACCGGCTCATGGATCGTTGCGGCTACCAGCCCTGCGACTTTGGTGGCCACTTCGACCACTGTTTGTTCCGCCGGTCCCTCGCTTTTTTCGCTTGTTTTCTCAAGGGCAATCGCACCCCCGTCGACACGCCGGAGTTCAAAAGAAACCTCCACGCGCCAACGTTCTTCGCCCCCTTTTTTCGTGACCCCCAGCACATCCGTAATCGCGCTCAAACCAGTTATTTTCTTGCTGCGGATCGATGTCGTCAGCAGAAAATCGTAGCCTTCGCTCTGCGCAAGCTTTCGCGCACTTTCTTCATCTGTAGCGCGTTCGAGCACATGAACATCTAGACGATCGTCCGATGCGAACGCGGTTACGAGGCGGTCTGCGAACGCAAGTGCGTCTATCTCGCCAGCTTCCACGCTGGGCATCGCAATGGCAATTCTCGCTGCGTCAGCCGCATACCCCGTATGACTCATGAGGCAACCTACGATAATCGCGTTGAACCAGCGGATTACTGATGGCTTGGTACGAAGCATGGTCTTTCTCCAACGTATTCTTGCTTGCAGCGGCGGTGGCGTCAGATTTATGGACTGTCGCCTGCGACGTTCAGGGTGAACTGCTGAGTTCCCCAAGTCGTGGGACGGATCATTATTGAAATGCCTCGCGTACCGCTGAGAGCTGAACTGAGTAGTCGTTCCAGGGGGTTCAGATCTTTGCCGCGACTATCGCCGCGCGCGGTGAAACCGGATTGTTCCAACAGCGTGACATTAATCGCTTCGCGACTGGCGATAATCTTGACCGTTTCCTCACCACTCTTATCGAGTAGCAGAGCATAACCCTTTCCGAATAAATCGAGATCGTCCCCGGGCGAGATCATGGCTTCGTCGCTGCTTAGTCCCGCATCCGGGAAAATGATGTTAATGGCGCCATCCGGTCCAATATCCAGCAGATACACATAATAGTTGCTGGATGAATCGTTCCTGATTGTAAAGGTCACAATCTGTCCTACTACAAGCTCTCTCGTGTCGAGTTCCTCTACTGGGAACCAGCCATCCATCCTGAACACACCAAGACCCGGCAAGTCGTGGCACTGTGTGTTTTTTGGGCAGCTATCCGTGGGATCCAGCAGCATGGCCGTAACGGAAATTGCGGGTTTCCCGGTAGCGCCAGTCCCAAGCGATTTCACTTCCCGGATACGTGCCAGCTTTTTCAGGTCTTTTCCAAGCCGCTGCAATCCCAGGTCGACATTGGCGAACGAGATTCGCAGGTTGTCGTGCAGCAGCTGTTCCACGGGAGTCAGCACCCATACTTCGGGATCGCGCTCCCGATCGGGATCCGGCAATGTGTTACCCGGGTTGCTGTACACGAGCTCGCCACTTCCATCCCGTTTGGCGCGTGTTATGTACAGAACCAGCTCACTTGATTTTTGTGAGTCGACAACCGAATAGCCTTCGAGTGCTTCGATGGACTTCGCCATCTTCGTTACGATCGTCTTATCCAGGTCAAGAGCGAAATCACCGGTGACAAATACTGGTGTAGGGTCGAATGGATACGCGTGTTGTTGCTCCACCACCAGATCACCGACCCGGAAACTCCCTTCCAGCACCTCGGCCTCGGCCTCGGCCGCAAGCACGCGCACAATCTTCAGCGACGATATTGGATCAACTCCATCGTCCTGAGTCAAGGTGCTGTGTAGTCGAAATGTCGAGCCAACCGTCATGCCAGACAGCATGCCCCCACGAATCCAGATCCGGCTGCCGTCGCCAGGCGTTTCAATTACGGGGACGGTTTTCGGAGCCGCAGCAAATTCGGCTGCAAAGACGATCTGTCGTCTATCGCCCTCCATCTGTGGTTGTTGACTGTGACCGCGACTCAGGCGCACCT
>JADFIX010000561.1 GCA_022566435.1 Planctomycetota bacterium | reverse complement strand
TGTACCCTTTCCTTTCCATCGTGCCGGTCATTGTACTCTGGCGGCTTCGTCGCGTGATCGGAAGAGGGCCACTGGTCGCGGTGTTGATCTTTGGCGGCACGCTGCTTCCTGCGCTGGGGTTCATCGACTTCTATTTCATGCGCTACTCATTTGTGGCCGATCGATTTCAATACCTGGCAAGTGTGCCTCTCATCGCATTGGCTGTCGCGGCGGCGACGGTCACGTTGAATCGGATCGCGGCGTTCTCGCCCGCACGTCGCCTTCGCCCCTCAGCGGTCAGTGTGGTTCGTCCGCTCCACGCTGCCGGCGTGGTTGTGGTCCTAACCGTTCTTGCGGTGTTGACTTGGCGACAAGCCGGCGTGTACCGAAACAAGGAGACGCTGTGGGCTGATACCGTTTCCAAGAACCCAAAGGCCTGGGTCGCGTATCACAATCTTGGCGTGTGCTTGGAGAGCCAGGGGCGGATGGACGAATCCTTCCGTCACTATGTCGCGGCCCTGGAATTGAATCCTGATTTCGCGCTGGCACACAAGAACCTCGGTGTCCTTCTCATGCGGCGCGGTCGGATGCAGGAGGCGGAGACGCACTTTCGGCAGGCGATTGATAGAGCGCCGAATTATGGGGATGCCTACGGCAAACTGGGCATTTGCCTCGCACAACAGGGCAGGACAAGTGATGCGATAGCCTTGCTCCAGAAAGCAGTTGCCCTCACGCCCACCGACGCAACGGTGTACAACAACCTCGGTTGGATCTTGGCCGGTTCGAAAAGATTCGACGAGGCGATTCTTGCCTATCGAAAGGCGCTGGCACTGGACCCTGCCTATGCCGAGGCATATTACAATTTGGGAACCGCGCTAGTGAGTTTTGACCGCTTCCACGAAGCGATTTCGCCCTTGGCCCACGCCGTTCGAATCAAGCCGGACTACGCCGACGCATACTACAATATGGGGCACGCGTATTTCCGGCTTGGCAGGCGACAAGAGGCCTTCGACAACTATCAGGCCGTACTCCGTATCGACAGCCAACACCCGCTGGCGAAACAAGCCCTCGAGTCGCTCGGTGCGGCCCCGTAAACGTCGCCGTGTATGCGCCAAGGATAGCGCGAATCTAGCATGACGAGTCGAAATCCGACTCCAGCGTGCAACCGGTAGTGTGACGTGGCGGCCTCGCACGACAACTTGCACACGGTGAATGAGCGATCGGTGTTCATCGCGGCGTGGTCCTCGTGAGGTCCTTGATGATTATCGACAATCAATCACTCGCTGTCAGGCACTCTACAAGACAATCCAGGAGGCCACTATTTGCAGGCACGCAATCCGGGCTGTAGGCTGTTGCCGGCGGACGGACGGCGAGCCCTCAGCGAGATTCGAGGACCCATCGACGGTGCGGATCGGGTGATCCCGGTGGATCGCTGGGGCGGCAAAGGTTCGAGGTGCACTCATGATTGACAGAGAGGAACGCGGAACGCGTCGGGACCGCCGTCGCCGGCGGCAGGGCGGCGGGAGGGACACTCATTCTCCTCGCGGTATTTCCACGAGGCGCGTTTTACTGGTGGTTCTTGTACTCGTACTTGGGGCGGGGGCCTTAGCTGCATATCGGATCTTGGCTCGTCAGCCGTATACTGTCGTCCTTGTGGTCGTCGACACCGTACGCCGGGATTCCCTCGGCTGCTACGGCCATCCTCGAAATCCCACACCACATATCGATGCCCTGGCCGCGGAAGGGATTCGATTCGACACGGCAATCTCCACATCTGGTTGGACCTTGCCGGCGATGGGTTCTTTGGTGACCGGGGCGTGGCCTACGATTCACGGCGCCATGGGCAAGCAGGTCATCCTTGCGCCCATGCGTGAAGAGTTACCCACCATTGCCGAGATTCTATCCGAGCAGGGATATAACACGCTCGGCTTCGCCAACGCCGCTTTCGTCAGTCCCATGCTGGGGTTCGATCGTGGCTTCGACGTATTCAGTCACCGACATGCTTATACCGGTGAAGTACGCCGCGCGGACGAGACAATTCGCGCTGCCGTTAGCGCCATTCGGGCGCGGCGCTCCGAAGCCAACTTCGTGTTCATCCACTTGTTTGACCCCCACCTGGATTATGATCCGCCGCCCGGCTACGAGACGAAGTTTGCCGTCGAACGTAAGGAGCTGCCGCCTCCCCTCGGCATGCAAGATATTATGGATTTGACCACCGACGGTGGGAAAGGGCCTCCGGTTCCGGCTGATATTGCCTATGTACAAGCAATTTACCAAGGCGAAATCAACTTTGCGGACGAGCAGATCGGGAACCTGGTACACGAACTCAAGAAGATGGGCCTATACGATCGTACCCTGCTCATCGTCACCGCCGATCACGGAGAGGAGTTTTGGGAACACAACGGCTTCGAGCACGGGCATACGCTGTATGACGAGTTGATCCGGATTCCTCTTGTGATAAAGCTGCCCGCGGATATTCTTCCCGCCAGGCGGATTGTCGATACGCAGGTAAGAATCCTGGACATCGCGCCGACTGTGTTCGACTTGCTGGGCATGGAACGCCCGGAGTCGTTTGCGGGGCGGTCGCTTATGCCGCTCATTATGGGGCAATCGTCGGACGACCGGATCGCATACGTCGAGAGTACGTTGTACGGGACGGACAAGCTAGCCTGGCGCGAGAAGCGATTCAAATACATCCTCGACCTGCACCCCGAGACCGAGGTGCCTGTGGAACTCTACGATTTGGAAGCTGATCCGGGCGAAACAAATAATCTTGTGGCGGCACGCCCCAAGGTGGCGCACAGGCTCCGCGCAGACCTGATCAACTTCCACAATGAATTGGCGGGCGAGTCGAAGACGATGTCGACGCCGGAAATCATCGACATGAGCCCTGACGTCGTGGAGAACCTCAAGAGCCTCGGTTACATCCGCTGATTTGTTCCATTCCGCGGCACCAATGGAACGTGTCGACGTGCTCGAAAATTGACCGGAGCGTAGGCGACCACCATGCCTAGGAAAAGTCGGAAACAAGCTGAACGGCGAGCCGTCACCGAACGGTCCGCCGCCACATCGGGTGAAACGGCACGGTTGAGATTGTGGCCGGCGCTGGCAGTACTTCTTGTTGTTGTTGTGATTGTCTACATCCCGGCTCTTCAAAGCGGCTACATCTGGGACGATGAGAACTATGTGACTCAGAACGAAACGCTGAGGAGTGTGGAGGGGCTGGGCAGAATCTGGTTCGAAATCGGCGCGACCAAGCAATACTATCCGCTCCTGTTCACGGCGTGGTGGGCGCAATACCAACTCTGGGAACAGAATCCCGTCGGCTATCATTTGATTAACGTACTGCTCCACGCGTGTACGGCATGCCTATTGTTCTTCGTTGTTCGCAGACTTTGTGTGCCGGGTGCTTTCGTCGTGGCCGCGCTCTTCGCCCTTCATCCGGTCCATGTGGAATCCGTGGCATGGGTGACCGAGCTGAAAAATACGCTCTCCGGCGTATTCTATATGTCTTCGCTTCTACTCTATTTGCGGTATGCCGGGCTTGGCGACGGCGACATGGCGACCACACACAGGTGGCGGTTTCTTGGCGGCGCGCTCGTGTTTTTTCTATGCGCGTTGCTCAGTAAGACCGCGACATGTACCCTTCCGGCCGCCATTTTCCTGCTTCTATGGTGGAAGCAGAAACAATTGTCATTTTCGAATATCGCGCCATTGCTGCCGATGGCCGTCGTGGGCGTCGCGCTCGGTCTGATTACCGCATGGGTGGAGCGGGAGGTCGTGGGGGCCGCAGGGGATGTGTGGGCTCTGTCTTTCTTGGAGAGAGTCCTAATTGCCGGGCGGGCGCTTTGGTTCTATGCCGGCAAACTACTGTGGCCTTTTCATCTTACGTGCATTTACGAGAAATGGGACATCAACGATGCCATAGGGTGGAACTACCTGTACCCTTTCCTTTCCATCGTGCCGGTCATTGTACTCTGGCGGCTTCGTCGCGTGATCGGAAGAGGGCCACTGGTCGCGGTGTTGATCTTTGGCGGCACGCTGCTTCCTGCGCTGGGGTTCATCGA
>JADFIX010000560.1 GCA_022566435.1 Planctomycetota bacterium | reverse complement strand
GTTCCGGGACGCGACACGGAAATTGAAGAAGCTCCCGCCCGGCCTGTTGCCGTTGGCGTCGCGAAGCAGTGTTGGGCCATCATATATGGACAGCCTACGAGCCGATGTCGATCAAGTCAATGTGATTTGGAACGGTAACGGAAGTAGCAGGCGGAACGCTACCGCACCTCGCGACAAAATAGGCGGCACCCACGTCCCGCCCCGAAAGTCGCCAACGGGGACAGATCGCCTGCCCGACAGACCGTCTGATGCTGATCGGAATGGAGGGACGCCACACTCGAATACACAGACGCCGAATCAGCCTGCGCCACGGGGATCGAGTTGATAGAGCTAACGGAAGTAGTGCATTGATCCGAAGGAGCAAGCATCATGAAGAAAATTACGCGGCGCCCGATGGCTCCAATGGCACTCATTGCCGCAGGGTTCGTTGCGATTAGCTCAGCTGGTGCCCAGGTGCCGATCCAGCTTAACGATAAGTGTAACATTACCGTCGGAAATCAAACGGCTATTGTGAGGGCGGACGGGACGTTCCTCGTTCAGAACATCTCCGTCTTTCAGTCGCGCGATACGGGGGTTGCACCTCAGCTCTATCGTGTGCGGGCGACGTGTATTCGAGATGGGGATGCCATCACCGGGCAGTCGGAGTTCTTCGAGCTGACGCCGGGGCAGACGACGTTTATCGCCGACGTTTTGCCGAGCGATCTGCATCCCATTCCGACCAGCATCACCGTCAGCGCGCCGGGCGACAATCTCGGACCCGGAGCGAGCCTGCAGCTTACCGTAATCGCCCAGTTCAGGGACGGCACAACGGAGGACCGAACGTTGCGTTCCGCAGGCACGACCTACCTGTCGACGAATACGAGCCTGATTACGGTAACGGAAGATGGAATCGTAACCGGGCAAAATGCCGGCGCGTTCGCACAGACGGGCACGATCGCCGTGCTCAACGAAGGAAATCTGGGTACGATCAGCGTTACCGCCGTGCCGCCCTCCAACGACCTGGACGGCGACGGCATGCCCAACGACTTCGAAGACCTGTTCGGGCTCAACAAGTTCTTCAACGACGCCAACCTCGACCTCGATAACGACGGGCTGACGAATATCCAGGAATTCAACCTCGGAACTCTGGTCAACAACCCGGACACCGACGGCGACGGCATCATCGACGGCCTCGACGGCGACCCGCTTCATCCCGAAGAGAGTCCACCGACGGTCGTCATCACGTCGCCCACCGACGGCGACACGCTGATCGAGGGTCAAACGATTCTCTTCTCCGTCGACGCCACGGATGACGGTCTGATCACTAGCGTAGAGCTTTCAACGGACACTGGTTTCTCAGCGTCGTTCACGACACCGCCATTTGAGACCGACTTCACGGTTCCGATCGGCGTCACGCAAATCCTCTTCACCGCAACGGCCACGGACACGGTGCCGAATGTCGCCACGGCGACCGTAACCACCAATGTGATCCCCGATCCCCTCACGACGGTCATTGGCTCCGTGGTTGACCCCGACGGCCTGCCGGTCGATGGCGCGACGCTCACGACAAACGGTGGCCTTAATGGAACGAGCCTTCCCGATGGCTCGTTCTCCATCCCGGATGTCCCGACAATCCTCGGAGACATCGTGGTTGAAGCCTCTGCCGTCGTCGATGGCCGCACGCTTACCGGTCGGTCCGGTGCCTTCACATTTGTTCGAGGCGGCACAACCGACGTTGGGCAGATTACAATCGGAGCTGCGCGAGCGATCGTCGCCAAGCGGTCGTCCGGATCCATTGCGATCGTCGATGTCCAAACCCTGACCGAGACGTCCTCTGTCAATCTCGGCTCTGATGTGATCGATGTGGCTGTGTCGCCGGATGGCAATAGGGCATTGGTGACGAGCTTTGGGGCGCGGCGAGTTACTTTCCTTGACTTGACGGTGGATCCGCCGGCGGTGCTCGGGAATCTTAGCGTTCCACTGTCCGCGGAAGACGTGGACATAACATGCACCAGTTCCGGCTTCGCGTTGATTACCGACGGCGGCGGCTCTCGAACGGTTACGTCGGTGGACGTCGCAACGCAGTCAATAGTCAATACGATTACGCTGCCTGTCACGGCACAAGGGGTTGATGTTACACCCGATGGCTCTCTCGCCCTTGTCAACGCGTTCAATAACAACGTGATCCGGGTCGTTTCCATTTCTCCGATGGGCGTCGTGGCAGATACCGGTGTGTCCGTTTCGTCCGGTGGTTCTGGGCCTATCAATGTGACGGTCTCTCCCAATGGAGAGCGTGCGTTGGTAGCGAACTTTTCCAGTAGAAACATCGGTGTTCTTGGTATTGCCGCTGGGACGGTATCGTTGCTTGATGTGATTCCGCTGGCCATCTCCCCGCAGTCCATTGTGTTTACACCCGATGGATCAAAAGCATATGTGTTGGATTGTGGCGGTGGTGTTGTCGCCGTACTTGATATCGATGCCGCCGGGAACGTCAGCGACTCCGGCGTCCGAACAAGCGCGCTAGGGGCGCTACCATGTTTCTTCGGTGTCGATCAGGCCTCGGCCACGCCGGAAGGTGCGAACGTGCTAGTTCACACACCGGGGTTCGTGCATGTCATCGACACGGCTACAAACACGGTTTCAGGAACTATTCCACTCAGTGGTAATGACTTCGAGGCCGGCGGAATCGTCGCGATTCCGTAGACAAAGCGCATCGAATTCGTCGTAGGTCATCGATGGATCGTCAAACCGAAAAGCGCCCGTCGACGTTGCGGATCACCTTGCGATCGCGGTCATCGGAGAGCCTCGTTGTGTGAGGTCCTGCGTGATCTGCGAGTTCGTGATCGTCCAGGAGGGACCGTTGTTTTGTCGACATGGTGTCCCGGAAGCCCGCGGGATGGCACCCATGGCACCCATGGAACAGTCTGGTACGTCCGGACGCACCCTACGGTGACCGACGCAACTCGTCGACCGAAAGAACCAATGCTCTGGTCGCTCTAGCTCTTCCGCCGCTTCATCTCCCCCGCATCGAGCCGGCGGAAGTAATCTCTCGCCGCGCGAACGACCACCGGTGAGAGGATCAGGACGGCCGGTAGATTGCACAACACCATCAGCCCGGTCGTAGCGTCGGAAAAGTCGTATACGGTTGTGAATTTCTCCAACACCATGCCCAGGAAAACGAAAATGACGAACATGAACTTGAAAGGAAGAATCGCACGCGGACCGAGCAGATACTCCGCCCCCTTCTCGCCGTAATAGCTCCAACTGATCATGGTGCTGAAACCGAAAAGACAAACCGCCAACGTGACCATGTATTTGCCGAACCCGGGAAGCGTGGTGTCGAAGGCGAAGCCGGTCATCTCCGCACCGTCCATCTCCAGGTGCACTTTCTGACCTACGGCGATGGCCTCGCGATCTTTCTCGTCTAACTCGCGCGCATCCAATGTCAGTTCGCCAAGTGCCGACCAGTTGTCCCTACCGCCTTCGATGGCCGCAATCTTCATGCTCACTTTTTCCAAGGCTTTGCCCATCTCGCGTACGGTGTGAACCGCCAACTTCTTTTTCGGTGCGATTCGTGCGAGATACAACGACTCCCACTCTTCAGACATTTCTTCGCTGCATCGCACCGTGATCGTGTTGCCGTCGCCGCTCACCGCGACAACCTCACCCACCGCCGGGCGATTCCACGCACCGCTCATCAAAATGACCAAGGCGCTCATCGTGCAAATGATGATCGTATCGATGAACGGTCCGATGCCGGCCACCACACCCTCACGAATCGGCTCGTCGGTCCGGGCGGCAGCGTGGGCCATGGCGGCCGACCCTTCACCCGCTTCGTTCGAGAAACATGCCCGCCGCAGCCCCCATTCGAAGGCGATCCAGATCGAAACGCCCGCACAGGCGCCGGTCTCGGCCATCGGCGTAAACGCGTGTTTCACGATCAGGGCGAGATACTTAGGGATTTCGTCGGCGTGCATGGCAATCATCACCAACGCCCCACCCACATAGACGACGCACATGAACGGCACGAGCTTGCCCGCGACGGTGCCGATCCGCTTGATGCCCCCC
>JADFIX010000559.1 GCA_022566435.1 Planctomycetota bacterium | reverse complement strand
CCACGAGCCGCCTACGGTCGTCTGGCGCAAAATCACAGATGGGATGACATGCACGCGATGCCTACTCGTCACTGGCCAGCTTGTCGCAGAATGCGACGAGCAGGAAGGTGGCGATCGGGCCAACGAATAGGGCGCCAAAAAACCACGCAAGCCCGCTGCGGTTCTTCGATTGGGCGAGTCCCGCCGTAATCAGTGCCAACGAGCCCCAGCCCACGGTGTATTGCGTTGCATCGATGCTGGATAACATGGCCGATACCCTACCACACTTCGCCATGGCTGACGTACTCGCCACGGCTGGCGGCATGGCAGCGGTCGGATCGGACTTTACGAGATATCCCCGTCCGAGGACTGAGAGCCGTAGCCAGCTTGGATTCAGCTCCGGGACGCAAGTAACCTGGCGGGGGGTTACACTGCGTAGCGGACGAAGTGGCACCCGAATGGGATCAAGTCTTACCTTCGAAGGGCGACCGATTGCTGGCAAAAGTCCACAGGTTTAGGCGAGAACGCTTCTTTTGGCATCGTTCGCAGGTCGAAGGGCTCGGGGATCGTGATCGGAATTGGCAGAGAGGACGGTGAGTTTCCCCCCAAACCCCGGGAGCAGCCATCCTGAGCCCAGCAACCCAATCGTTCAGCGGACCAACCAGCCGCTTAAGCAGCGCTTCAGGACATGGTCGCTTGATCCACAATCGACTTGGCAAGCTGGTTGACGTCCGGTCCGTTGTCTGGCTTGTCGCCGGCACCGTCGAAGACCGGGTTCATTGGGTACTCATCGGGCACTCGGCTGTGCCCCTAACCAGGAGTCGGGTCGTATACATCGGCGGAAAAACAACTAATATGCTGACCGATTCCGCCGTCGATTGAATATAGTTTAACGCCCGAAGTGGCTGTCACGGCGCGCCCCGGCGGAGGTGGCGAGCCAATTTCGCGAAGTACGGGAGGAATACGATGCATAAGTGGCTCACTGTTGCGGTACTGTGTGCGATGGTGTGTGGTGTGTCTCTGGTCTCCATCGGAGCGGAGGAGGAGCCCTCCATGCCCGCGGACATGGCCCAGTACTTCGTCGGCCTCATCTACAGGGGAGAAAAATGGACTCCGGAAGTTAACGCCGAGACGACGGGAATCCAAAAGGCCCACCTGGCAAACATCGGCAAACTCGTCGAGACTGGGCAGCTGGTACTCGCCGGTCCGTTTGGCGATGACGGAAAACTGCGCGGGTTGTTCTTCTTTGACGTGAAGACCATGGAGGAGGCGCGCAAGCTCGCCGATTCGGACCCCGCGGTGCGGACCGGCCGCCTGCGCGTGGAGCTGCACCCGTGGTGGGGCACGACGGCCCTGCGCGGGTTGGTCAAGAAGCCCTGACGCGCTGATGACCGTACGAGCGCGTGGACGAGAATGTGCGCAGATCGCTCACTCTCGGTGGGCTTGGGCACAAGCCCTAGACGGCCATCCAAACTAGTCGTCGTGTCGCCTGACTATTTTGAAAGCGGCCAAACGGAATCGCGTTGCTAACGGATGTCAGCAGGCGACTTGGATGAAAGGCACCTTGGCCGTTTGACCGAGCGAAAACGCTTGCCCAAGCGGTGTTCGCTCGGCGGAACCCTGCCTCAAAAAACGTTTTCGGCGTGACCATAGTAAAAAAACGCCGCGTGGCCTTACGGATTTGGAGCGGCGGTGGCAATCCGGAGGCCTCTAACGAATCATCCACGAAAAGGTAGTGTTCCAAAGTTCGGTGATGAGGGGGGAAGGGCCAAGCCCGCGAACGAATCGCATTGGTCAAATAATTCCAAAGTTCTGGACGCAGTATTGGCTATTAGCGGTTTCTTGCAGCCCGATGAACGCCCTGCTAGAATAGCGGTTCAACGGGGTCCCCGAAACAGGGGAGAACGCACAATGGCGGCATACAAGAACAATCTGGCCAGAGAGAAAAATAGCAATAGATCGCCCAGCGCCGCCCACGCCATGGAGTCGCAGAACGATCGTTTTTTTGATCGTTTCTACGGTGAGCTTCGGGCACTCGCCGGATACCATCTTTCTCGGGAACGCACGGACCATACGCTCCAACCGACCGCGCTCGCCCACGAAGCATACATGCGCATGTCTCGGCAAACCAACGTCATCGATGTTGACCGCGTAAAGTTTCTGTCGGTCGCCTCAGAGATGATTCGCAGAATCTTGGTCGATCACGCCCGCCATCGGAATACGACGAAACGTGGCGGCAAACGCCAACGGTTCGCGCTCGATGAGATTCGTGTCGTTGAATCCGGTGAAGAACCGGTGGACACGCTCGACTTGGATTCGGCACTCAAAGAATTGGCGACGCTGAACGCTCGTCAGGCGAGGGTCGTCGAACTACGGTTTTTTGCGGGGCTATCAGTGGCCGAGACGGCCGCATCGCTGGGGATATCCGAGGGCAGCGCAAAAGGGGACTGGCGATTTGCGAGAGCGTGGTTACGCGCCCGATTGAGCCGATGACGTGACGCAGTGGGTCGCCCGGATCATTTCGGGACGAATCTTGACCCTTGGCGTGTAGAATCGCGCTTTATTAAGTGGGGCTAGGAGACGACACGGCCTGCATTTGTCTGGATGGCCGAGATAGGACACACGGTCTCGTGGACCACAGGCCATGGCGATGAGGCCTGCTAGTGTAGTGACTCATAAATGGTGCATCGTGGAACGATGCCGTTCTTGAGGCTTTCGAGACGTCCAATGCGCTTCGCTCCCTCACGGTCGCGGCTCGGATAAGATGCAATCAGCGTGAGAAACTACACTAGCAAAGTCTAGTAATCTTTGCCGAGTCTGCCGCGAGAACGCATGAATACAGCGCAAAGACATTCTGAGGTCAGCAAGCTCTTCCTCGCCGCGTGCGATCTAGGCAAGGGCGAGCAGGATTCGTATCTCGATCGTGTTTGCAGTGACGACCCGGGCTTGCGGACCGAAGTACGGACACTACTCGATGAAGACACCCACGTGGAGAATCTTCTGGCGATAAGGGCCAAACGCCTGTCGGAGACTCACGGGAAGCCAAAGGGTGTCGATTCGGCAGACTTCGATCTCGCGGTCCCGAGTGCGTCCCAAGCGGCGCTGCCGAATATTCCGGGGTATCAAATAGACGGTGTTCTCGGCCAAGGCGGCGTCGGAATCGTTTATCGAGCGCGGGAGATGCAGCTCGGACGTGAGGTGGCACTCAAGGTTTTGCCCGCGGCCTTGGTCGCCGCGAATCCGACGGTCGTCGAGCGGTTTAGACGTGAGGCGACAGCCGCGGCGCGCCTTCAGCATGATAGCATCGTCCCGCTCTATGAATTCGGCGAATGCGCCGATTGCTATTTTTATACGATGGAATTGATCGAAGGGGACCCGCTCAACACTGTGATTCGCGGGCTGTCCGCCGGTCTTTGTTCAAAAGACGGCGGTGCCTTCGACGAACGCATCAAGGGAGGGATGCACGAGTTATCGGACGAAGAGCCGTTCGTACAGAACGCCAACTCTTCCTGGTTGTCCGTTAATGAGCAACCGTTCGGCCGCGCCTATTTCAAGCGGGTGGCATGCTGGATATCCGCTGTCGCCGAAGCACTCTCTTACGCCCACGAATGCGGTATCGTTCATCGCGACGTCAAGCCCGGCAACCTCATTCTATCGCATGATGGTCGAGTCATGATCACCGACTTCGGGCTCGCTCTCACTGAGCATGAAGATGCCCTTACCAGAACCGGCGCCATCGTGGGCACGCTACGCTATCTGAGCCCCGAGCAAGCATTGGGCAACCGCGTCCCGATCGATCACCGTACCGACATCTATTCGCTAGGTGCTACGCTCTATGAACTGCTAACGCTTTGTCCTTTGTTCGGGCGAGCGAGCGGCAACCAGCTACTTGCCGCAGTCCTTGGCCAGGAGCCGTTACCCCCGAAAACGCTGAACCCCTCGGTCCCCATCGATTTGGAGACGATTTGCCTCAAGGCGCTCGATAAGCGCCCTGCGGCACGATACGCACCGGCCGCTGAATTGGCTTTAGACCTGAAGGCATTCCTCGGCGACGACCGCATCACCGCGC
>JADFIX010000558.1 GCA_022566435.1 Planctomycetota bacterium | reverse complement strand
CGGTACCATATCGCTTGGCTGGTCGGGGCGGGCGATCGGGCAGGGCTCGCGGGCTGCGTTCAGTGCGTGGGCTTGGGGGTGTTGCGGCGACGCGCAGCGCGGCGATACTGTTTGCGGTCGGCGCGGTCGCGACGTTCGGTGACGCGGTATTCGCGGATGGCTTCGGGGTGCGTTTGGCGCCACGAGTCGGGGCGAAGCGCGGCGTAGTCCGTCTCGCCGGCGAGCAGGCGGTCGAGTACGTCCTTGATGTAGGCCCACACATCCAGGTCGTTGCGCCACGCACTACTGACCAGCGTGATGAAGTCCGCGGCGCGCTGCCCAGCCGGTACGCTGATCGCGTTAATGCGCAATTCGCCAACTACTTCGAAATCGGCAGTTCGCCCTTCGTATCCGAGGCGGTACTCGGCGTCGTTGCCACCCGGAATGGGGATTTCGTCGGCCCGCCCGGGTCTAGAGGCCAGATACGCGTCCCAAACGAAGCAACTCTTCCAAATGATAGGTGACGACCGGCTCGATCTCTTCGGGAATGTCTTCGATGGTACGCGTGCGTTTGTGCTGACACCGTTGCAGTGACCGCCGCAGCAGGGGCAGCGTTTCAAACGATGCGTTTCCCGCTCATCGATTCGCTCCGGCGTCTTGCGCCGATGGCCCGAGTGCCCTTTCTTGGCACCGGGCTTCTTGCGTCGCTTCGGCGTGTTGGGCTTGGTGGAGAGGGGTACCATACCCGACGGCGTCGAGGGGGATGGATGTTGCCCATGACTCTGCCCCTGCCACTCGGCGATGCGTTGGCTGGCCGCGAGCAGGGCAAGCGCAAGAACTTCAGGGTTTTCATTGGCCAGCCGTCGGGCCTGCGCTTCGGTCAACTTCCCGCGCAAGGCGGCTTCGACCAATCCCTTCGTCCTCTTTCACTTCAAACCGGCGACGCAACCGGTTTTCTCTCAACACCCGGCGTATGTAATCTACCTGCTCAGCCTCCAAGATTTTCGGTATATCCATGACACGCCCGTCCGGGGAGTTCCTCGTCGATGGGGTGCAGCTGGCAATCGTTGCATTACCACCACGAGTTTAGTACCTCTTAAACCCACGGCCTCTGGCCGTGGACCGGAAGAGGTTCGACCGTTCCGGTGTATAGATTTCGCGCGTAGGTTCTCCGTCGAGGAAGGCCCCGTGGGGCAGGACGGAGAACCAGATGCACGATTGGCAAAGTCTGTCCCACGTCCGGTGGGAGTGCAAGTATCACGTGGTGATCATACCGAAGTATCGCCAAAAAGTCTTCTACGGGAAGATGCGAAACCGGATAGGCCCGATTCTGCGTGACCTGTGCCGTCAGTGAGGAGTTGAGCTGTTGGAGGGGCGTAGCATGCCTGATCACATTCACCTGTGCCTGAGCATCCCGTCCAAGTACAGCGTGTCGCATACGATCGGGTTTCTGAAAGGTAAGAGTGCCGTTCGCATCCATCGGGACTCGATGCGGCATCGGCGGATGACCGGGCTGCATTTTTGGGCCACAGGGTACTGGGTCAGCACGGTTGGCTTGGACGAGGGCAAGGTACGGCAGTACATTCGCGAGCAGGAGAAGCTTGAGAGCGGACAAGGCGACTTAGGGCGCGCTCAGAAATAACTTGAACATATTGTTTGTGTGATTCCGTCCCTGGGGTCGATGATGGAGTATGCGGGATACACAGTCGACTACCCGGATTCGACGAAAGTACCGTGCACTCTCGGTGGAGATGGACGAGCGCGGTCGACGACAATGGGCTGCCGCGGAGGCCCGCGAGCTGGGTTGGGGTGGTGTGACTGCAGTGGCGCGGGCCACTGGACTGTCGCGCACGACGATCACAGCCGGACTGCGGGAACTGGAGTTGCCCGCGAAGCAGCGATCGGTCGAAGGGATGCGGGTACGCCGGCCGGGCGGCGGCCGCAAGGCGCTCACCCAAACAGACCCCGGGTTGCTCGCCGCCTTGGAAGCATTGATCGAACCTTCAACGCGCGGGGACCCAGAATCTCCGTTGCGTTGGACCTGCAAAAGCACGCGCCGTCTGGCCGACGAGTTGACACGGAAACGTCATCCCGTCGGAGCCAACACCGTCGCTGCGTTGCTCCGTCAGGGCGGATACAGTCTTCAGGCCAACCGCAAAACGAGAGAGGGCGCTGGCCATCCCGACCGCAATGCCCAATTCGAGCACATCAACGCGCAAGTGCGGCGTTTTCGAAAGCGGGATCAACCGGCGATCTCGGTGGACACGAAAAAGAAGGAATTGATCGGGGATTTCAAGAACGCCGGGCGGGAATGGCGGCGCTGCGGCGAGCCGGAAGAGGTCCGTGTTCACGACTTTCTCCACAAGGAATTGGGCAAAGCCATTCCGTACGGCGTGTACGACATAATCAACAATCAGGGATGGGTAAGCGTAGGCATCAATCACGACACGGCCTCATTTGCGGTCAACAGCATCCGCCGCTGGTGGAAACGGATGGGCCGTCGACGGTTTCCACGGGCCACCGAACTGCTAATCACCGCCGACGGCGGCGGGAGCAACAGCTCGCAATCTCGACTGTGGAAGGTGTCGCTCCAAGCGCTCGCGGACGAATTGGGCCTGTGCCTGCACGTCTGCCACTTCCCGCCGGGCACGAGCAAATGGAACAAGATCGAGCACAGACTCTTCAGCTTCATTACGCAGAACTGGCGCGGACGACCTCTGGTGAGCCACCAGATTGTTGTCAGTCTGATCGCCGGCACCACTACGAAAACCGGCTTGATCGTCAAAGCGGCCTTGGACACCCACCGATACGAGACCGCCGTCCAAGTCACCCAAGAACAACTGAGTCAACTCCGATTGACACCACACCGATTCCATGGCGATTGGAACTACCAATTAACTCCACGCGCAGGGCCAGCGCACATTAAACTCCTTGTGCCGTAAGGACTTGCATCAGAAACTCGTCGTTCCAGCCTGACATGCGGCTCTTCCCTTTGATGCTGTTCTTGGACGGGTGACGTTTCAAGAGACTGATCGCGAAGCGGCGTAGCCAGGAGAGGTTGTCCGCGATACGCCGTTTGCGCGTGCGACTGCGGTCCTCGTCGAAGGTCACATCCAAAACCCAGTGTAGTGAATTCTCCATGGCCCAGTGGCCGCGAACGGCTTCGGCAAAACGCTTGCCGCTCATGAACGCACTGCTGATGAAGTAACGTACGTCGCCGTTCATCGTGCCGTCGGCTTGCTCCGTCGTGCGAACCGCCATACCAACCGCCTTGAGGCCCGGCCACTGATCCTTCCATGGGAAATCCCGGGGGAGCTTCGCCAACACGTAACACCGCTCGTCTTTGCGTCCATGGCTCGTGTCAACTGTTTGACATTCCCGCGTCGGCATCTTCAGAAGAGCGTCTTGACGCTCATCGCTGAAGATTTCCTTGATCGCTTCGTGCAACTTCGGCTGATTGTCCTTGACCGCCAGAACATAATCAGCCTTGGCACTCGTGATTTTCTTGGCAATTTCCTTCTGGCAGCCCATCACGTCAATCGTGACGATCGCACCTTTCACGTCGATCCGCTCAATTAACTCTGGAATGGCCGTGATTTCGCTGGATTTCTCTTCCGTGGCCACTTGGCCGAGCGACAAACCGTGGTCCGTCGCCCACGCGCTGACCAGATGAAGTGGGCCGAGCCCGGTCTTTTGATCGTGCGACCGTCGCAAGGTCTTACCGTCGATCGCCACGATGCCCTTGCCGGCTACGCGATCACTCACCAAGCTCGCGATCCACGACGCAAAACACTCTTGAAACGCCTCAGGTTTCAGCACCGTCAGAACACGACGAATACAATCGCGCGACGGAATGCCGCGGGGCAATTCCAGGAACCGCTTCAACCAAGCCTCTTTGGCCTTCGCCCAAGCATGGATGGACGTGGGGCCCTCGCAGCCGACGATCACCCCGCACACCGAAATGGTGATGATGTCCTTCAGCAGGTGACGCCGGTTGCGTTCATGCCGAGGGTCTGGCAGTATCTCGAAGTACTTGACGATTGAACGCAACGATGTGGTGACGTTCGACTTGG
>JADFIX010000557.1 GCA_022566435.1 Planctomycetota bacterium | reverse complement strand
GCATGCCGGGGTGACCGTCTTTCCCGGTGTACCGGCCATGTTCGACTTGCTGGCCCAGCTCGGTCATGCCGGCGAGCGGCTGACCACGCTCCGTAGCGCCTATTCCGCCGGGACCATGCTGCCTGCGGCGGTCTTCGAGGCGTTCGAACGGGTTTTCGGCGTCCGGATCGGGCAATTGTTCGGCATGACGGAGATCGGCTCGGTGACCTTCAACGATCCTTGCGATGAATCGCACGATCCCGCGTCGGTGGGGTTGCCGATGGCCGGCGTGCGTATCCGAATCGTCGATCCCGAAACGCGAAACCTAAGCGAGCCGCTTTTGCCGAATCGAGAAGGCGAGGTCGCGGTTTCCGCACCCTCCATGCTCACCGGCTATCTCGACGACGACGGCGCCTGCCAGGCGCCCTCCGAAATATGCGATGGTTTCTTCTTGACGGGTGACTTGGGTCGGCTCGACGACCGAAGTCGCTTGACGATCACCGGCCGGCTCAAACTGGTGATCGATGTGGGTGGTCACAAGGTCAATCTGCTGGAAGTGGAAAGCGTCCTTCAAGCCCATCCGGCGGTGGCCGCGTGCGTGGTGGTGCCCGTGCCGGTCAGCAAGACGGTGTCGCGCTTGATGGCGCTCGTCGAATTGGATAGCGGCGAACCCGCGCCAAGCTCCGACGAACTCAGAAGCGCGATTCGTGACAAACTTTCGGCACATAAAGTACCGCGATTGATCGAGTTTCGAGACAAGCTTCCGCGATCGCCGACCGGCAAGGTATTGCGACGGATAACCTGATATGTCCAACTGGTACGGTTCGCTATTCATCGTCTTGTCCGCTAGCGCCCTGGCGATTTGCGGGTGCGGCCCCCGTCTTCCCGTTCACCCCTGGCGCGGGCATGACCTCGCCCTTCGCAGTATCGTTCACCGCGCTGAATTGCTCGAAACCCTGACCGCGGAATGCCGCTTGATTCTGACCAGACCCGATGGCACGAGCACGCAGTTACGCGGCGCCTTGGTCGCCCGCATGCCCGGCTACTTCCGCTTGCGCGGCTGGAAGCTCTCCCAGCCGGTATTCGATGTGACACTGACGCCGCAAGGCCTGTGGGTTTTCGCCGCGGATCTCACCGGCGGCGATCCGCTGCAGTCTTTGCCCGCCGAACGCATCGTGGACGCTTGGTCGCGCCTGTCGGCGGGCATTGTCGATCCGTCGTGGGACCCTTTACCAGACCTCGATAGACGGCGATTTCGCGTGGGCCAGGACGTTTCTTCTAGTGACGCGCCCACGAACTGTGCCATCGATCGTTCCACCTTCACGATCCGCGAATGCGAATTCGTAGCAGACGAAGATGCCGCGAGGTTGGCACTGCGGATGGACCGGTACAAGGTGATCGACGGACACGTCTGGCCATTGCGCATCGATCTGCTGTCCGATCATGGTCAAGTGACGCTGTTGCTCGACGATGTATCGATCAACGGGGAAATCTCCGAGGGCGCGTTTCAACCGCCGCGGCGTGCGATCCGCAAGCGATGAGCGCGAATCATACCATTCTTCTGGTGCGCGCATTCGGCGCGATATCATCCAGGCCTCGTTTGGTCCTGTGTATGTCGGTGATAATCGCCGGGCTGGCGACGTGGAGAACGATGCACATTCATCCGGCGACTTCCATCGCCTCGATGCTCGCGACGGATGACCCGGCATCAAAGGCACTCGCCCAGATCGCGGATCGATTCGCGGCCGGCGACGAGCTGATCGTACTGGCCACGTTGCCCGGTAAGGTGAATCGTACCGAAGGCCGACCGCACCTCGTGCAGTTCGCCCAAGAGCTCGAAAGCGAAATCGCGGGCGACGCCGAGTCCGCACGCCTGTCCCTGAAGACAACGTCCAAGCCGGACGCCGCATTCCGCCGATTTTTCGAGTCGGAAATCCTACCCGCCGCGCTGTACTACCTGGATGACGAGTCCTTCGCCCGGTTCAGATCACGATTGACCGACGACGCCATCCGCGAACGACTTCGCCGCAACGAAGAACTACTGTCGACGCCGGGACTGGCCGGGCAGACACTGGCAAAACAAATCCTCCGCGATCCGCTCGGGCTGCACGAGCTACTTCTCGAATCGGTTCGAGCGCCGCTGCGCGGTATCGAAAACGTGATCGAAGACGACATCGTCGTCTCCATAGATGGGCGAACCGTGATGATTCGTGTGGCCGGCATCGAGCCGGCTGGTCATACCGAATTCTCGAAGCGCATCACCCGTGCCGTAACCGCAGCGGTCGACCGGGCAAACGTCGACGGTTTGCAAATCGAATACACCGGCGGCTACGCCATCGCCGCCACCGCGGAACGCTCGATACGAAGCGACATGATTCGCAGCATATTCATGTCGGTGGTCTTTCTCGTGCTCTTGTTCTTCTTCGTATACCGGCATTGGGTCGCCTCGATCGTGGCCCTGGCGCCCGTCGCGCTGGGAATTCTGACCGCGTTTGGAATCGGCTCGTTCCTTTCGACCGAGCTGACTCCCATCGTCGCGGTGATCGGTGCGGTTCTCGCCGGACTGGGCATCGACTATGGCATCCATTTTTTGTCACACTACACCGGTGACAGTGCCGCCAGCTTGACGCACGCCGAAAAGACCAGGCGGACGATCGAGACGGTAGGGCCGGCTATGTCGGCGGCGTGCATCACGTCGATCATCGGGTTTGTAGCCATCTCTCGGTCCGGTGTGGCCGCCCTTCGCCAGTTTTCAATCATCGGCGCACTGGGCCTGGCTTGTATTCTGGTCGCGTCGCTCACCTTGCTGCCCGCGCTGCTCTGGGCGGTGGGGCGGGGCAACCGGCGATCGGCCGCACCGCGAATGCTCCACGGCGGGGTTCAGCCGCTGCTTTCTTCGTTGAAGGCGAATCGAAAACGATGGATCACTATGTCGGTTGTCGTCATGGCGTCGGCCGTTGCGATCTGCGGCCTTTCGCCCAACGGTTGGTTGCGTTTCGAAACCGACCTGACGGTCATGCATCCTCGCCCCAATCCGCCACTCGACGTCCAGCGAAGACTTAAAGAGGCCTTCGAGCATCGCAGCGACGGACTCTTTCTACACATGGAAGCTACGACCGAGACCGAGTTGGCGGCGATAGCGCATGAAGCCGCCAGGAGGCTCAACTCAGAAGTACTTCGCGACGCCGGCGTTGTGGGCACGTTCGGCCCCGCCAATCTTCTGCCCGATCCCACCAAGACCGACGGTCGATCGGCGGCCATTCGCGATATCGACGCCGACGCCGTGCTCGAAGACTTTCGCACCGCGCTGCGGGAAAGCCCATTCGACCCGGCGGCCTTTAATGACTATATAGATTCCCTTCGCACGCTTTTTGCCGGCGACCCGCCGTCGATAGGGGCCCTGCGGCGCCACCCGAGTGTGGCCGAACTCTTTTTTCCCAAAAAAGCGGTGGCCAATGGCGGTCCGTTTCAAGAAGCCATCACGGTCATGCGGTTGCAGTCCCCGCTTTCGGATCGATTTCACCGCGATCGGGTGATCAAAGAGGTGCGCGATGCACTTGACGGTCTCTCCGGCGTGACGCTGACCGGTATGAGCGTCGTCGGTCACGACACCGAGCGGCTCATTCGCCGCGATTTGTCCCGGTTGCTCGGGGTGGCCGCGATTCTCGTCGCCGTTTGGTTGCTTCTCTACTTCCGTAGTTTCGTCCACGCCATATTGGCGTTTCTGCCCGCGGCGTTCGGCCTGGTGTCCCTTCTGGCGATCATGACACTGCTCGATATGCGTTTGAACATGGTGAATCTGATCGGGCTACCGCTTCTGGTCGGCATAGGCGTGGACGACGGTATCTTCCTGGTCAGTCTGACGAAACGGAGAAACGGCCCCGAGAGCGCCGGATCAACCGCGGCATACGGGCCGCTCGCCCCGGCCTGTGGCTGCTTCGCCACCGCCGACGACAGCCGCGCCAGGACCGCGTCGGTCGGGAACAGGGTCGTCGACGAACCGAGATGTTCGGCAAGCGTGGCGTGGACCGACGCGACCGCCTCGCCCAGGCGGTACGACTCGCCCGCGAAATCGC
>JADFIX010000556.1 GCA_022566435.1 Planctomycetota bacterium | reverse complement strand
GCGACGTAACGATCCACCTTCTCATCCGACTCCTTCGCCCATTGGCTGCCCAGAAGTTGCAAGGTCTCGAACCATTTGGCCAGTCGCTGCCGTGACTGAATGATTTCCGTCACTTTATCGAAGTCCATGTTCGACAACTGCCACGCGGCCAGATACTCCTGAAACGTCAAGTGCCAAAAGCGAATATCGTCGCCCCGCCCAACAATAATGCCACTGTCTAATTCTTCTTGGGCAAGAAACTGTTCCGCCTGGCTGACGCGCTCGTCTTCGGGTGTATCGCGGAAGGCGGGCGCCAATTGCTGGGCGGCCCAGTGCTTGGCAGTTTGGGTTCGGCGACCTTCTGGGTGGTCCTGCATCGCCAACGCCAGATTCTGCAGCAGGCCCACCGTGCGTTCGGGCGATGGCCGGCCAGGCCGCTGATCGCGGGAACGCGACAGCCAGTTGATGATCGATTCGTACAGATCGGCCCGCTGCTCGGGTAGCCGCTTTTCATTCCAATGTACGACGGCCAACGCCGTGAGCATGACCGGGTTGCGAGCAATACGGCGAATCTCAGGCCTTCCGCGCAACGCATGCAAGATTTCGTGCAAATGCTTTTCGGCCTGGATGGGGTTGTCTGGAAAGAGACCGTGGGACCAGCGCCCGAGAAACGTCTCGATCGCATCCTCTTCGAGCGGGCTGATCTCAACTTCGGCAAAGTCCGGTAGGACGACCTTTCCGCGGTAAGCCGCGGGCCGCGTGGTAACTACAAAACGGCACTTGGGATATGCCAGCGTCGCGTGTTCGATCATCTCCACAAGTGTCCGGCGATGCTGCTCGGACGGGGCTTCGTCCAAACCGTCCAATAACAGCATCGCCTGACCGCCCGCCAGTCGGTTGTGAAAGAATTCTTCGTCGAGTCCTTCGCATGCTTCCTGATTCGTGGCGTTCAGAAAATGGCACAGCCATTCCGGTAATCGACGGATGGACGGGGCATCCGGGCGGCCATGAACCGCCTCCATGTGCTCCACCAATTCGCTCAGCCGTACGAAGATCGGCAGCGGCTGTTCATCAAACCCCAAAGCCTGACTTGCACGATGCGCGTCCACGCCAAGTTGCCCCAGGCAAAGCAAATTGGCGATGCGCCGCAGAAACGTCGTCTTGCCGGAGCCCGGATCACCAACGATGACCAGGCGACGGTGCCGTAGGCACTCGTTCAGCGGTACGTTCTGTGTGCCAGCATGCCGCAGTTCGTCGCGCTTGTGGCCTGGCATGTCACCATCGCCCGGCTCGTGCCCAGCAGTTTTGGAAGTCAGCGGAATGTACAAGTCATGAATGGGAAACCGCGTCGCTCGGCCGCTGCCGACCTGAAGGCCCCGGATGTCGATGTGAGACGTTTGCTCGCGCAGATAACTCAGATAGGTGGCCGGATCGAATTGAGGTTTGCGCTCCGCCGCCGCCCGCTCGTCGGCATCGACTGGTGGAACTATGCCTTTCGGCTCGTCGCCACTTAGCAAAAATTCCGCCACGCCATCCGGCGCGCCGTGGACGGCATTTCGGTCGATGATCCACCTGCCGTTGTGCCACAAACGATAATGGACTCGCACCAGCTTTTGTTGCGCGCAGACTTCGATCAGTTGAAAAGCATTGGCGAATTCGCTGCCGTCGTAACACGAACCGGCCGCCAGTTCCAAACAAGCCTTCTCTGGAGTGTGGATCGCGCGCGACTGTTGGCGGTGCAGATGTCCGCGAAGCACCAGATCGCACTGGCGCTGAACGCTGGACTCCGCATCGGTGGCGTCGAACTCCGCCAGAAACGACCACGGATGATGCATCAACACGACCGACACATCGGCTTTTTCGGCGTCGCGTAACAACTGGTTCACTTGCCAGCGGCCCACGATTAGCCGGCCGTGGTCTTCGGCGCCACAGGACATCCAGGATGTGCAGAGGCCAGCGAAGTGGACCTGCGACCCACGCAGCTTCAGCGTGGTGGACCACCAGGGAACGTCGAGCGATTGTTTGCCCGAGCGGTATTCGTTGGCAAACGCCAAGTACGCCTGATGTCGTTTGAGAAGGATTTCCCGTTCTTCATCGTCGGCTAGGAGTTCGGCAATCGCGTCCTGCGAGCGGTCGTTCAGCAGCGCCTTCTGGACTGCGCGAGCGGCGCCTTTTACGGCACTGCGATCCACGTCGTGGTTTCCCGGCACGAGCAGTAGACGTTTTTTGGGGAAACGGGGTGGCAGGGCGGGCAGCAACTGATTGTCGATCCACTCGCGCGCCAGCTCGTACTCTTCCTTCTTGCCATAGTTAGCGATGTCGCCGGTAATAGCGACGACGTCCGGCGCGAGACCGTCATCTGACAGTTGTCGCGTGGCGGTGACTAGGCCAGTCAGCACGGGATCTGCGTCCCACTTTCGCTCGGTGCTCAAGTGGAAGTCCGAGAGGTGCAGGATGCGAATCGGCCGTTGATCGACTTGCAGATCAGTTTGCTCAGACATGTCGGCCACAGCACCACACAAACCACGTTCATCATCCGACAACCAAATGCAGTCTAGCGTCTCCGCTCGAGGATGCCAATCCAATGTTATGATCAGCAGTTTGGTGATCTGCAAAAGCTGAACTCGCCGAGTAGTCGCTCACGTAGTTGATGGGTGCTGGCGTGCCGAGCATGGGCAATCCAACTGCGGATGCGCTCGGTCAGTTTCTCGGCGGGCAGCAAGCCAAAGGCGTATTGTTGTTGCAGATTCCGCATGCGGTTGCGAAATCTTTTCAGGTTGCTTTTGGCTAGGCGCCGGTGAGTCAGATGATTGCGGAAGCCGAGAAAGGGGATTGCTTGATTGGTAGGAAAGATGACGCTCTTGTCGGCGTGCAGCCATATCGTGGTGCTCGACCGCGGCAAGGTGACCGCCGCGGGATCCACACGGGAGATTTTGCCTACTTTGTTCGGGGCCGCGCCGCTGCGCGAAGTTGAGAAAGCGGAGGTATGAAGAGGCTCGACGAGCTCATCGAGAAGACGCCGACCGCGTTCCGGCTGACGGCATGGGTGGTCGTGACGCTGCTTGCCGCCTTCGTGGCCTGGGCTTACTTCGCTGATCTGGACGAGGTCGCAGTCGCGTACGGCGAAGTGGTGCCACAAGGCCAAGTCAAGGTGATCCAACATCTCGAAGGGGGCATTATCGAGAAAATCTACGTGGTCGAGGGCAGTGTCGTAAATGAAGGCGACCCGTTGGTCCAACTCGATCTTACGGCGACGGGCGCGAGCCGCGAGGAACTCGCCCTGCGTCTCGATTCGTTGCTGCTGATTCGCGCCCGTCTCAACGCCGAGGCGGACGGCGTGAAGCTAAAGTTTCCGCAAGACCTTGAGGATCGGCGCCCGGCCTTGCTTGCAGGCGAGCGCAAGGCGTTTGTTGCGCACCAGGCCGAGTTCGATAGCGTCCTGCAAGTGCTGCGTGAGCAAGAGCGCCAACGGGAGTTCGCCGTCGTGGAGATAAAAGTCCGCAAGGTGGCTGTTGAAAGAGACCTCGAACTCGCCAACGTGGAATTCGCCATGTCGAGCGAACTCCTCGAGGCGAGCCTTACGCCCAAGATTGAGCATCTCAGGCTGCAGCGCGAAGTCGAGAAGCTCAAAGGCAAGTTGGCGTCTCTCACCGCGGGCATCCCGCTTGCCGAGGCAGCCATTGCCGAGGCCCGCGGACGGCTCTTGGAGGCGGGCCTGAAGTTTCAACGCGTCGCCATCGACGAGCTTAGAAAGGTTGAACTCGCTATCGCCCAGACACGCGAAACCCTTACCAAGGCGACCGACAAGGTGCTGCGCACCGAGATCCGCAGCCCCATAGACGGTGTCGTCAAGAGCATGCGGTATTACACCGTCGGCGGTGTCGTCAGCCCCGGCGAGGCGATCATGGAGATTGTGCCCACGCACGACAACCTCGTGGTGGAAGCCAGGCTCAACCCCAACGATGTCGGGTACGTCCGCATCGGTCAGCCGGCGGTGGTGAAGATCAACACTTACGACGTCGCGCGCTACGGCAGTCTAGACGCCGAGGTGATATATATTTCAGCCGACTCACACACCGG
>JADFIX010000555.1 GCA_022566435.1 Planctomycetota bacterium | reverse complement strand
GCCCCTGACCTCTCCTGGGCGAGAGAAAAATCCCCAATAGAGTATGAGCCCAGATAGCGCCACCCAGAGCAGGGTTGGGAACCATGAAATGGCTTGAATGACGATCATTGCAGAATCGTCCTTCCTCTAGCGGTTTTTCCAGCGAATTCAGTCAGGTTCGTCGCGTCGTGCATCTTGAGAAAAGAGAGCAGGTTTTGTTCTATCGACGGCAATACCAACGCCGACCAAACGTTATGCCGTTGGGGTGATCATCCAATATTGGATCGTACTCGACCATTCTATCTTAAGGGAGATTTCGTTATGAGGAATCGTACTTTGCTTCCATCGCTACTGGTTCTAGTTCTCGCCGCGCCTGGTTTCGCACAGAACCGACGCGACGCTCGCACCGACCCGGCCTCTGTCGCGCGGCGGTGTGTCTCGCGATCACACGTCATTGCGGACCACACGGTCCACCGAATTGCCGCGCGAACCCATCGTTGTATTCGAGTCATCAACGGACTTCTCGCCGAAGGCTCGGTGGACCAGGCCCGTCAGACGGCCCGTCGCTGCATCGCGGGTAACGACAAGACGGCACGCCTCGGCGCCACGCGTGTCGAGCGCTTGGTGACGGCCTGTCTTGGCATTCTGGCCGAGTTGGAAGCACCGGAAGAACTGATTCATGCCGTGCAACGAGCGGGCGAAGCGGCCCATACTGCCATACGATCGGCAGTAAACCGCGCCACGCAGGCGATCGAGGAGTTGTTATCCGATTAGCACCCCTTGGAGACGGGATATGTTTTCAGTAAGCGGCGGCGGATAGAATGGCTGCCGGATCAGTCTGCATTCCGGTGTACGCCGCGTATGGGTACCGATGATCTTCGGGCTCGGTCTTGGACTCGGCTGTACAAATCGAGCCAGTTGCGAGTCCGTGACGGTAGGCACCTACAATATTCGAATTGCCGGTTTTGGTAGGGCCTTCGACGACTGGGTCAATACGCGTCGGCATCAAGTATTCATGTCGATCGAAGCCAACAATGGTGCATCCGATCACAAGCCACTATACGCCGACGTGACCCGGGAAAACTTGCCGGAACCCGTCCCAGCGGCATCCTCCTGGGGCCTGTTGAGTCTGACCTTACTGTTGCTTGCCACGGGATCGATCGTGATTCAAAAGGACGCGACGAACTCATCCGGTTCCTCAGGACGCCCGATGGAGACGGGTGTTTACGCGGTTCGGGCGTGAACAAAATCCCACGGCTTGACATGACCGGTTCTGGCGGCACCAATGACGCGAGATCCATGCGTTAAATTCGGGTCGCGGCGATTGTGCGTCGCGTGTGTTGAGATTTTCACCTCGGAGATTGACAATGAGGCACTCACTTTCCATGGCGCTCTTGTGCGGGTCCGGGATACTCATGCTCGCAGGTGGCCGGCCGGCCGACGCAAGGGATGACGTTTCCGCGAACTACGAAACATTCACCGTAGACGCCGTCCATTCGTCCGTACTGTTCCGTGTGACCCACATGGGCGTCGGACCGTTCTGGGGTCGCTTTGGCACAATCGGCGGTACCGTTGATGTCCCCAAGGATGGCGACGATCTCAAACTCGAACTCGAAGTCTCCATCGATAGCGTCGATACCGGGATCAGCCAACTAGATGAACACCTGCAAACCGAGGACTTCTTTCATGCATCGAAGTTTCCTTCGGCGACGTTCAAGAGTCGCTCTGCTCGTAAGAATTCGGACGGCACGTATCGCGTGTCCGGCGACCTTACGATCCGTGGCGTGACAAAGGCGGTAGACGTGGACGTCAGCCTTGCCGGTCCCGTCGACACCAGGCGGGGGCGGAAGTGCGGTATCGAGACGGAGTTCGTCCTGAAACGCGCAGAGTTCGAAATGATGTATGGCGCCCAAGGAGGGATGGTCGGCGACGAAGTTCGGCTGATCGTGGCACTGGAGGCTGCCGCCGGGCAAGGCCCGGAGGAATCAGCGGGCGGCCCTGGGATGAGACGCGGGGGCATGAGGGCCGGCCGCGGCATGGGAATGCGCGATCCCAAAAAAATGATGGAACGGATCAAGAGCATGGACAAGAACGGCGATGGCAAGATCGAGAGCAGCGAAGTGCCCGAGATGATGCAGCGCATGTTCAAGCGGTTGGATGCGAATGGCGACGGCGTGGCGGACGAAAAAGAGATAGAAGCGATGCAGGAGCGGATGCGCGGACGTTCCGGTCGGAATGATCAGGAATCGCGTCGCGACGACGCCCCGTCCGTGGGGGCAAAGGCTCCGGCCTTTAAGCTAAAACTCTTGGCGAGCGAGGAAACTGTCGAGTTGGCGTCATTCAAGGGTAAGAAACCGGTTGTGCTCATCTTCGGTAGTTATACGTGACCGCCTTTTCGGCGCCAGGTTGGCGCTATCAACAGGATGGCCGCGACCTACGGCGACGCGGCTGAGTTTTACGTCGTGTACATCAAAGAGGCGCATGCCGCGGACGGTGATCGGCCGGTCCCGATTCCTGACGAAGATCCTATCTACGAGCCCAAGTCGCTTGTCGAGCGCAAGGCGGTGGCCAAGAAATGTGTCGCCAAGCTGAATCTGGAAGTGCCTTGCCTCGTCGACGGCATTGACAACGCGGTGGGAGAAGCCTACGCCGCCATGCCGGACCGTATTTTTGTCGTCGACATGGAAGGCAAGATCGCTGTGCGGGGGGATCCCGGTCCGAGGGGATTCAAACCAGGCGTCGACGAAACGGCAAGGTGGTTGGCGAAACGTTTCCCGGATCGGGCGAACAGCGCAAGTGTTCAACCTGAGCAGGGTGAAGGCTGAATCACGAGGGTGTGGTCGAGGCATTTCCACGGTACATCGTGCATTGTGGTGCGATCGATGGTCCTGGCTGCAGCAATCGGTACCGCAAGCGTGAGCGACCGGCTTCTTGTTACCATTGAGGGGTGAGGACAAATCGCAAGCGGCCGGGAAAGTAGGTATTTCGATTCTGGCAGGAAGGCGGCGCCTACGACCGCAATATCGCATCGAACAAGGTGATGCGTGCTGCGATCGATTACGTCCACTGCAACCCGGTTCGTCGTGATCTCTGCCATTCTCCGGGCGACTGGAAATGGTCGAGCTGGGCGTATAACTTTGATGACGATCGATGGCCCGGCGAAAACCTTCCGACGGTCCATGGTTTCGAATTCTGATCGATCCCGTCACCTCGGTCGGCACTGGCGGGCGAGCCGCCAGTGGCACCCATCGCAAGTTGCCTATTTTAACATTTTCCGGCCCGCCCTTGCATTGCAAACGGCTGATCTGTTCCGTTGTGAGATTGTCCGCTCGGTCTTGAAATCGCGCAAAGATTTCGATACAATATCCTCGGAGGTGGCAAATGGCAAATCCCGGTTTGGGTCATCCCGTGTTACGTCCTACACGCCCCGGATTCTACGAGGCGCCGGTTTCATCGTTGCTGTCGGCTACCCAATAAAAGGAGACGCCCAATGAAAAGACTGAGCCAGAGTGCAAGCCCGTTGGTTGTTGTGGTGTGTGTGTTGTTGTTGGTCCTGGGCTCTAACGCCTTCGCCGGCATCTTTGTTCCCGCCGGACTGAATCCCGGCGACAAGTATCACTTGGCCTTTGTATCAAGCACGAGCCGCGACGCAACGTCGTCCGACATTGGCGTCTACAACTCCTTTGTCCAGGCCGCGGCCGATGCGGCGGCCACCATGAGACCTGCGAGAGCGATGGAGAGGCGTGGCCGAGAGCGCACGACGTGTCCGGACGAGAGCCCATGGGCGGTCGGAGGGGGCTGGAGTCCGGGCCCAGAGGAAGGCGCGGGGATCCGCGAGTCGCGGTTCACGGGTGGGTGTTCGCGACCACGCGATATCGCCGTAGGCGGTGAGGATTGCGCCGCGAGCAGATTTGGCCCGCGATCCGGCAGTTCTCTCAACTCCAGGGATCCCCGTGGCCGAGCACGGTCTGGGATGCGTAGACTCCCGCCGTGGCTCCACTCCCTGCGGGAGCCAACGGTCGCCGAGGCACTCCAGGGAAGCAAGGCAAACGCGATGATACCGACCCGCAAGATCGGAAAAC
>JADFIX010000554.1 GCA_022566435.1 Planctomycetota bacterium | reverse complement strand
GGGGGTTGGTATCGATCGTGCGGTTCGTCTCCACATTCCGGTCACGCTTCTGCAGTCCATTCAGTTCTCGCAATCGGATCTGCTGTTCGGTGAGGATTGCGGCAATCTCCGGATGGGCGTCGGTCATTCCACGTGTAGATCGCAGGATCCGAATCTCGGCATCGAGTTCTCGGATTTTGGTGATCAGACGGCGCGATTCGAGACTGATATACGGGCCCTTGTCGCCATTTCGGATGAGCGGTACGGAACCCGCTGCCAACTGGGCCTCGATTGACGCCAGCAGTTGCCGCTGGGCTTCCAGGTTTGAGGTATATTCTCTGCGACGGCGATCCCATTCGTTATGGTCCATGCGAAGTTGTGACAGCTTTGTGGTGATGGACTCGGGATTTTGTGGGTTGATATAGGGATGATCGAGTCGCAAGCGGGTTTGCTGTCGTTCGGACCGGCGAAGCGCTACGAGCGCCAAGTCTGTTTCCGTCTGGTAATAGTCGCGTAGTCCCTCGAGGTGCTGCTGAATCCAGGCCATGGTCCGCCGGATATAGGTTGCCTTTAGCTCGTCAAGCAGTTTCTTGCCGATGGTGGGATCAGACCCAGTGTAGGTGATCTTGACCCTGTCGATGTGTTCGTTTGGGGAGCGCGTCGTAATGCTGATCTTGGCGGCCAAAGAGGCACCGAGCCGGTGCCGCCGTCGGATCGAATCTTTCGTCAACGTGCCGTCTTCGTTTCGCTCGAAATTCTTGGTCAGGCCGATCTTGTCGACCACCTCCGACATGCAATCGACGGACGTGAGATCCTGGAAGGTCGTGGTGCGGAAGAGCTGGAACGTGGCGGCGCCCTGAGACATGCGCAAGTCGGCGAGTATGGGGTCGTTCTGCCGTTCGAAACTCGTCGTGGCGGTGTAGGTGCGCGGGTAGTAGAGACTCAGGATAAAGGCACCGCTGGTGACGATGCACAATGGGATGAAGAATGCCCACCGGTGCAACGCCACCATGCGGAGCGCTTCTTGGAGGTTCTTGCGAATTTCCGCGAACGGGCGTTCATCGTCCGAGGTTTGGCACGCGCGCATCGCAGCGCTCGGCGTTGCCGCTTGCCGTCCGCCTGGATAATGAGTCGACTTTGTCAATTTGGTTTCCGTCACAGTCGGCTACGCCGCCGTTTTCTTCGCGATCAACCGCATACGCTGGCGAGTCCCGCCGTCTTGCCATCACTTGAAAAGGCCAAAGTTGCCATATTCGGCGAATCGCGTCACACTCGAATCTGAAACCCACGTCGCGCGCAGTCTACAGTGTTTTTTCGGACGATTGATATCAACCCTTAAGGAGCGGGTTTTTCAGAAAGGCGGGGCCCAAACGCCTAGGTCTCGCTGGGAAATAGAGTTTATTATAGGACGATCGCGCCCGCGGATCGACGCGACCGAATCGGATCGCATGAGATCGTCCGACCTGTTGGTGTCTGAATCGGTCCGGCGACCTGGCGACCCGGCTTGCTCATCGGTTGGTCGCGGTCGCGCCCGGCGCGCGGTCGAGTCATGTCTCTATACCACTGCTCGTAGGCGGAGACCGTATCGCAAATATCGAATGACATGGCGCGGCGCCGAGCGGCTTGTCCCATACACTGTTGCCAAGTCGTGTTGGATGCCAACGAAATAACGGCTCGGGTAAGCGCCGCGACGGCTGATCGCGGGATGACAAGACCCGCTTCGCCGTCCCCAACAATTGACTTGTTGTTGCCGACATCGGTCACGACCGCGGGCACACCGCATGCCAGTGCCTCCAAGAGTGCGTTGTTCATGCCCTCTGTCTCGCTGCAACACACGTACAGGTCCATGGCGGATAACATTCGTGGAATATCGTCTCTCGATCCGACAAACGCGACACGGTCCTGCATGCCGGTTCTTCGGGCGAGACGAGTGAGCGATGCCTTTGCCGGTCCGTCGCCGATCACCAACACGACAAGATTGGGAACCTCGTGCATCGCGGCGTGCGCTGCCTCGATCAGCAAATCATGCCGCTTAACGGCCGCCAATCTACCGACCGTACCGACGACAAACGAAGTTCGCTTGATACCGAGTTCCTTCCGCACGCTTATCCGCGATGGCGGCCCGGCCGGTACGAACCGTGCAAGATCTACACCGTTGGGCAGTACATCGATTCGTGCAGTCGGGACGTGCGCCTGGCGAACGAGTTGAGCCGCCCCGGCGTGAGATACACTCGCGAATGTCGCGCCAACTTTAAGTCCCATACGCGCGAGTAGGCGCTGCTTGCGGTTGAACGGTTCGCCCGATTCCAGGCCGTGGAACCCGAGAACCAAGGCCGCGCGCGGCGTAAGCGCGGATGCCAGGATCGCATCGAACCAGCAACCGGTATTACGGGCGTGAATGACGGAGGATCCTCTCATACGGGCGATGTGCGCCAGCCGCAGGCCGGCGTGCCGGCAACGCGCTGTGAGGTTGAGGGCCGTGCACGCGACGTGATTGGGCAAAGATCGAGAGAGCGAACCTGCTCTACGAAGTGTGACGACATCGTGGCGCAACACGTTGGAATCGAAGCGCTTGAGCAGCGACACAAGCGTCCGCTCCGTGCCGCCACCCTCCAACGAATGAATGAGATGGAGAATCGTCGGGAGATCGTCATATTTCATGACAGAGTCCACGGTATGACGGCAGGTACGCGACGCTTGGCTCGGACTCGATTTCCAGGGCAGCGACGCGGGCGGCGGCTTCTCTTTCTACAAGGCGGGTGAGGCAGACGGGCAAAGCCAATGTCCACCAGAATGATTCACAAGAGAATCGCTCCGTGCCCAGTCCGGCGACGAAATACGAAACGAGCGAAATGAGAAGCCCGTAGGCGATCAGTTTGGTTTCGAGCGGATCATCCGTGAGATGAGCCATCCTCGAGCAACGGATCAACAGGCGAATAGACTCCGCACAGATCAGGAGGAAGATGATACCGCCGAGTACACCCAATTCGCAGAAAGCCATGATGACCGTGTTGTGTGGTGAGCGGTGCCGCAGCTCCGGGTTGTATCGCCCGATGGTCCGCGAGAAGTTGCCCAAACCGACGCCCGTCGGATGGTCCGACAACATTTGTAGTCCTGCGTGTAGGATGTTGACACGTGCCGTGACGGCACCGTCTTTTTCCAGGGCCTGCCTGTCGGCGAGCGTGCTCATACGTCCCCAGTAGTTTTCGTCGGTTAATGCAAAGGCACAAAGACCACCGGCGATTAGCGCACAATGAATTCGGAACCGTCTGGCACGTGGTGCCGTGAAGACGGCCACCAGTAGCCCGACGATGACGCCGATGAATGCGGATCGCGTACGGCACAGCACGATCGCGTTCACCGTCAGGGCACCGGTTACAGCGATCGGTATCTTCCAAATCCATTTTTTTGCGGTAAGGAACACGATACCGATGATCGGGAGCATGGCCGTCAGATGAGCGCCGGCGCCCGATGAGGTGGCAATATCAGGTCCGCCGAACGACTCGAGTCGTCCCAGCAAGAATGATCGATACGGCGCGGTGAACGCGTCATAGCCCAGGTAGAAGCTGCCCGCCACCAGCGACCAGAATACCAGCCTCAGATTGCGTCGCGTGGTCGCCAGCCGCGCAAGGATCAATACAAAGACTTGCAATTTCCCGAATTTCTCGAAGGCGTACTGCGCGGTGGGACCGTACTGCACACCGATGGCGATATTCAGGATCGCAAGAAAAATCAGCGCGATGACGCCCCATTCCCACAGCATCATGCCCGGACGTGTCTGGGGTACACGGCGCCGACCGGTCACCAGCCCCAACACCGTGAAACCGACCGCAAGCATCGAAAAGCGCATCCCGATGTTAACCAGGGGCGCGCCCCACCAGGCGACAGGTGGATTCATCTGGTACGCCATGATGTAATTGACGATGCCCCAGATGGGATTGACCAAGGCCGCAAAACAGCCGACCCAGAAGACCACAAAGTATAAAATAGTACGGAAAGGCCACATGGGCTGGTCCGAAATCGCCAATAATCGTACGGCTTGCGGAACGCTGAATTCGCAAGGGTCGGCGGGGCTGCCGCAT
>JADFIX010000553.1 GCA_022566435.1 Planctomycetota bacterium | reverse complement strand
CTCAATTCTCAGGCATCTCCGGCAGAAGGTTTGCATGGAGCATAATGCTCATCTGGTCCTGCTATCGCAACTCTCTCGGGATATCGAAAAACGTAGTAAAAGGGTGTACCGGCTTTCTGATTTACGGGATTCGGGGTCGATCGAGTTATTGGATAGGACGGGGTATGGAAAAACAGCTCAGAGCGGCTGCTGCTTGGGTCCTCCTATTTCCGCCAAGTTGGGCGGCATGAAAGAAGCGACGGCCGCCGTGCAACGTGACAACCCACGCAACCTCCGACGAACGGTTCGTCTCGATGATCCGCTGACGCGCTACCATAAAGATTTGAAAGTCTACGAAACGCGACATGGAGGTTGGGAATCGAAGCCCGCGACAGAGCGCGGCCCCGAACCGAAGAAACCGCATAAGCCGCACGGTATCGGTAAGGTCCAATTCTTGACCTACCTTTTCATCCCCCTGAGCGTCGGAATGTTCCCGCATCTGTTTCAACATTGGTTAACAGCGCGATCGGCAAAATCGTTCAAGCTGGCGATCGTCGCCCACCCCATCCTTATCATGATCGTGTGGGTGCCGTGCATTCTTCTGGGAATCTGGGCGACCTCGGCGGTCATCGACGGCAAGCCGATCATACCCTACGGATTCAGCAATCCCAATGCCGTGCTTTCGAAAATGGTGGCGACGCTCACCAGTCCGCTTCTGGGCGGGCTGCTGACCGCCGGCATCCTGGCTGCCATCATGTCGTCACTTGACTCCCAGTTTCTCTGTATCGGCAGTATTTTCGCGAACGACATCGTCGGCCATTACATCGGACGCGACAAGCTGACCGACCGCCAAGGAGTGATGTACGGACGGGTTTTTGTCGTGTTTATCGTCCTGGTGACCTACGCCCTGGCCCAGACCCGACCCGGCGGCGTGTTCACGCTCGGCGTTTGGTGCTTTAGCGGGTTTGCCAGTCTATTTCCGCTGGTAGTCGCCGCCGTCTATTGGAAACGGGCCACGAAAGCGGGCGCCTACGCGTGCGTGTTGGCGGCGGCCGGCACCTGGCTCTGGATGTTCGCCCAGGGCGACTACGGCGCCAACCGAGCCTATTTGTTCCAAGGCATGATGCCTGTCGCGACCATGGTGGCGGCTTCGACGGCGGCACTTGTGATCGTATCACTCGTCACGCGACCGCCACCGGCTCAAACGGTTGCGAAATTCTTTGAGTAATTCGTTTCGGTGTGAGTCATGGACAACCATCGTCCCGGTTCGTAACCTACGCCATGGCCAAAACGTTTACGATCAAACGGCGGGTGCAGTTTGCCGAAACGGACCTCGCCTCCATCTTGCACTTCGCCAATTACTACCGGTTCATGGAAGAGGTGGAGCATTCATTCTGGCGGTCCGTCGGTCAAAGTGTGATGGCCGACCATGACGGGGCGGTCATTAGTTGGCCTCGCGTCAAGACGGGCTGCGAGTATTTCGCCCCGGCACATTTCGAAGACGAGCTCGACTTGGTGCTGACGCTCACCGACCTGACCAACAGGTCGGTGTCCTACGAAATCGAGTTTCTTCGGGGACAGCAACGATTGGCGCTGGGTCGAACCACGGCGGTGTGCTGCACGATGGACAACGGCGAATTGAAGGCGGTGTCGATTCCCGCATTCCTTCGTACCCCGCTTGAAGAGATGGCCCAATCGCGGAAACCGTGATGAAACCGAGGGGAGAAGGGAACCGATTCGCAGAACTTCACGCGCTGCCAGCGGCGCCCAACGTCAACAGAATGGGAGAAAAAGATGAAGCCTTGGCTCATATGCGTACTCGTAACCGTTGTTTGCTGGGGTGCCTATGTGCCGATGTTGCACAAAGGGCAGTTGGCTTTTGGCTCGAAGAATAGCGCGCTGCGGGCTTTTCTGTTTGTCGGTGTCGCCTACTTCATCACCTCGGTCGTGGTGTTGCTGTACGTATACCTCACCAAAGCGGAGCCGATGATCATGACCAAAAAAGGCATGTCGATCTCCACGCTCGCCGGAATTCTCGGTGCGATCGGTGCCCTGGGCATCGTGTTCGCGATGAAGTTGGGCGGCAAGCCGATCTACGTCGCACCGCTCGTTTTCGCCGGTGCGCCGATCATGAATACCTTTGTTTCCATGATGTGGAACAAACCGGCCAAGCCGCCGCATCTGGCATTTTATGCGGGAATTTTGTTGGCGGCCGTGGGGGCCGCCCTGGCTTTGAAGTACAAGCCCGCTTAAGCTTTCCCGCAGGCGCATCGCGATAGAAGGGTGGAGACCGTGTTCCAACGTGATAGCTTTCGACAGTGGCGAAATCGCTTGGGCGTACTGATCGCCTTGGCACTGTTCACCACCGCCTCCTCGTCGGCCGCCGATGCGCCTTGCGCGACGGATGAATGCTGGCCGATGTTTCGCGGCGATCCCCAACTCACCGGTGTGGCGCGGTGCAGTCTGCCGAAAGATCTCGCCGTCCTGTGGACCTTCGAGACGCCGGAGCCGATCACTTCCACCGCCGCCATTGTCGATGGCGTGGTCTACGTCGGTTCGATGGACGAGTACTTCTACGCCCTGGATCTGATGTCCGGAAAGCTGAAATGGAAGTACAAGGCCAAAGGCGCGGTGCAATCCTCGCCATTGGTGGTGGGGTCCCTCGTCGTTTTCGGCGACGAAGAGGGCGTGATTCACGCCCTCGATCGGGCGAAGGGCGAAATGCGGTGGACGTTCGTGACGGACGGGCAGGTCATTTCGTCCGCCAACTTCTATGACGGCAAGATTCTCGTCGGCTCGTACGACGGCTTTCTCTATTGCCTCGCCGCAAAGGACGGGAGGCTTGTTTGGAAGCATGAAACGGACGGCTACCTGCACGGATCGCCGAGCGTCATGAACGGTCTTGTGGTCGCGGCAGGTTGCGATGAGCGACTCCACGTCTTGCAAGTAAGCGACGGCAAGCCGGAACCGAGTGTTGCCCTCGGGTCCGTCGTCGGGGCATCGGCCTCGCTCGGAGGATCGTCGGTCTTTATCGGCACCTACGGCGGCGAAGTACTCAGCATCGATTGGAAAGCCAAGCATGTCGCGTGGCGCCACCGGGATGAGGACAAGGAATTCCCCATTCTGGCGTCCGCCGCGATTACGGATAAAATAGTCATTACCGGCGGGCGCGACAAAACGGTACGTGCCCTCGATCGTCAAACCGGGAAGCTGTTGTGGAAATTCGTCACCAAGGCAAGGGTCGAGTCGTCACCGGTCATTGTCGGCGAACGAGCCTTTGTGGGCTCGTCAGACGGAAACCTATACAGTCTCAGCCTGAAAACCGGCGAGAAACTCTGGCATTACGAGGCTGGCTCGCCGATCAGCGCATCGCCCGCGGTGGCCGCCGGTTGTTTGGTGGTGGGAACGGAAGACGGACTGCTCTACTGTTTTGGCTCCGCCGCCGAAGCTCGTCGGCCGCGACCATCACGGGACTAGCGTGGTTCTGTCATAAGTTTGTGACAGCGATGAAACGGAATGGCACACACGAATCGAGTAGGATCAATTCTATGACTATAAGAAAAAACATACTGAACGGAAAAGTTAGACGGTGGCTTCTTGTTCCGGCCATTCTCATGACCTTGGTGGGCACGTCGGTTTACGGGCAATGGCCGCAATTCGGCGGTCCGGGTCGCGATTTCAAGGCCCACGCCAAGAGCCTGGGCACCGAATGGGAAGAGGACGGACCGGAGGTCGTGTGGACGGAAGAGGTCGCCATGGGTGCGGCCGCGATCGTCGTCGACAACGGTATCGCATACGTCACTGACCGATTCGACGAATTCGACGAGTCGGTGTATCCGCGCAACACCATCAGCGGTGAGCGCCTTACGACGCTTCGCTATCCGGCCCCCATCAGCAGCCAGTACGATCCCAAGTATGGGCAAGGCCCGGTCGCGACCCCGTTGATTCTCAACAGGTTCTGCTATACCGTCGGATTCACCGGCAAAGTGCAGTGTTTCGACGCGTCCATCCCCAAGGTCATCTGGGCGGCAGACCTGTATCTGAAATACAAGGCCACGCCACTCGAGTACGGTTACACCTCGA
>JADFIX010000552.1 GCA_022566435.1 Planctomycetota bacterium | reverse complement strand
ATGTCGCTGTCCCGTTGGGGCGAACAACGATCGCGCACCAGGCTGCGCCACAAGACCTAGTTGCCGCGGGCCGGGGGGCGTGAAGTCGGAACGATTGTGGGTTACACTGTGTCCTCATCGGGCTGATCCTCCGTGAACGATAAATCGGCTTTGACAACCGGATTTATCGCAAAAAGGGCAGCCCTTTTCTATCCATGTGGTGAGAAATGCGGGCTAGCCGAACGGCGACGAGTGACGCTTTTCGACTTGAAGGAAAATTGAACCGTGCCGCCCGCCTACCACCACCAGAGCAGGCCCGGCACGGTGCGAAGCGGTGTTTTCATGATGCCGTTGTGTTTCTTGACCAATGCCGTAAGCGCGTTTGTAAAGCCGATGTGATCGAACTCGAAGGGCAGCATGACGACATATTTCTGCCCACCCTGCACTTTGGGCACCGGACCGGGAATCACGCGGCGCTCGCCGGTGTGGCCGACGACCATCATGCCGAAATCCGCCACCAGACCAGTTAACTCGGCGATGATACCGACGGCGTCATCGGTGACGATATCGAATCCATACAGATCCTCTTTGAAACCACCGGGCACGGTCGGCTCTCTCATCGGCTGAAAGACCACACCGCAACGACTCGCTTTTTTCAGACGGTCGATATCCTTGCCCATTTGCGAAATGTCGGGCGGCTCGGCGGTGACGCTCATAAAGACCACCGCCTTCTCGCCGAACTTGTCCGCGATATCCTTGTCGATGTTGCCATTGTGTTCCGCGACGAATCTGGCCCCCAAGCGTAGAAGTCCGGGCATATCCGGCCCGATCAGCCACATGGCGGCATGTTGCATCTCGTCGGTTTTCGTGATCGCTTGGTTCGGCATCGCCGCTCCTCCGAATGTCATGCGCTAGAAGACGCCACGGAAAAAGCCCATTAGAGAATATAGCCGCATGTCACCGCATATCAAGTGTCGCCTTTGCGCGACACAATCGCCGGGATTTGACGCCGCGCCCACGAATATCGACTACCGAATGACGAAGATTCCGCTACGATCTACGAGAGAAAAAATGTGGGGTAATCCGTCCCCGCCGGTGCTCAGATCGACGTCCTACCCAGGAGTGTGGTATGCGAACTTTCGTTGTCAGGCAAATCTCGACCATGATTGTCGTCGTTGTGATGTTTGGTGCTGCGGCGACCGGTGTGCCTCCTTACTGGCCTTCGTTTCGCGGGCCGCAGGCGCGAGGTTTCATCGAGGGCGCTCATGTGCCGACGACGTGGAACGTGGAGAAAAACGAAAACGTCCAATGGAAAACCCCCATCCCCGGATTGGCCCATTCCTCGCCGGTGATCTGGGACGAGCGCGTATTCGTCACCTCCGCCGTGAGCGAAGAGACGGACCCCTATCTCCGCGTGGGCCTATACGGCGAGAGTCCGGATCATCCGGAACAGTTCATTCACGAATTCAAGCTTTACTGCCTTGACCGGGCAACCGGGAAGATCGTCTGGGAGAAAACAGCCCATCAAGGCATCCCGCAAGTAAAACGTCATATCAAATCCACCCATGCGAACTCGACGCCCGCGACCGACGGTGGACATGTCGTCGCGTTCTTCGGTTCGGAGGGGCTGTATTGTTACGACATGGATGGAAAGTTATTGTGGAAGCAAGACCTGGGCTATCTCGACGCCGGGGCCTTCAACGCACCGGAGATTCAGTGGGGGTTCGGCAACTCGCCGATCATCCATAAAGATCGGGTGATCGTGGCTTGTGACGTCAACAACCAATCATTCCTCGCGGCGTTCGATCTGAAGACCGGAAAACGGATCTGGTACACGCCGCGCGACGAAGTGCCGACCTGGGCCACGCCCACGATTCACGTAGGAAAAAATCGTACCCAGGTGATCGTCAACGGCTACAAACACATCGGCGGATTCGATTTCGAGACCGGTGAGGCCATCTGGCGAATGCACGGCGGCGGTGACGTGCCCGTCCCCACGCCGGTGGTGGCCCATGGGCTGGTGTTCATCACCAACGCCCACGGACGATTGTCCCCCATCTACGCCATACGACTCGGAGCGATCGGCGACATCTCTCTGGCCGACGACAAGACCTCTAACGCCCACATCGCCTGGAGTCGTCTCCGCCGCGGTGCGTACATGCCCACGCCGATCGTCGTTGGCGATTACCTTTACCTCGGAAACGACCGCGGCATTCTTACCTGCTATACCGCCACCACCGGAGAGCAGAAATACCGAACCCGAATCTCCAAAGATCGATCAGGTGCCTACTCCGCGTCACCGATTGCCGCCGATGGCAAGCTCTTTTTCACGACCGAAGAGGGCGCGGTGCACGTCGTCAAGATCGGTCCGGAATTCGAATTGCTGGCGACCAATCAGTTGAACGAAATCTGTATGGCCACGCCGGCCGTCGCCGACGGCATGCTCGTGTTTCGGACGCACCACCATGTGGTGGCCGTGGCCGATACTGGGGGCAAGAACTAGAGAGGGTCGCCGGAGGAGGGTGCCGTGCGGCGCCATGCTTCCTGAGCATCAGTACCGCGACCGATTCCATCGGGATCAGGAAGCGGCCCGCTTGCAACCCCAGGAAACAACGTTGGCGGGACAGTAGAGAAATTCGCCGATCGGCGGTCGCGAATCGTTCGACCGAAATGCGATCAAGAACCGCCCAGGCACATCGGCTCCAACGCATCGAGCAGTTGGCGGCTGTATTCCGCGTCGGGATCGCAAGGATCGCAAACAAATAATTCGCCGCATCGATCGGAAGAACCGCGGAGTCGTTCCAGAAGGCCTTTGATGCGCCCCAGGCATTCTTCGGTCTCGGGGCCGCGCGTCCCGATTTGCGTGTTCACCACGATGACATCGCTTTCCACCAGTCCCTGATACGGCTGGCGAAGTTGAATGCGCGTGGCTAACTCGTCCCCCAGCGGCGAACGAAGAAACGAACGAATCTGACTTGCCGACAGCGCCGCCCGATCCTCCGGCGGATCACAATCTTCCAAATGCGCGTCGGTCAAACCGAAGACTTCGGAAGCGAAAGCCTGTGTGTCATCGAGTACCCTTTGAAACTCGGCGGCCGCACCGTGCGGATTGCGGAACACTTCGTCGATACGAGCCGGATTCGGCATCACGAACAAACGGTGGTCGTAGGGATAGGCGTGACGAAGTTCCGAGTCGGTGTCGGCCTCGAGTACGACCGATCCGAATCGATCCTCTTTGTGGATCGCAGTCAGCGCATCGGGTAGAATCTCGAAGATCCGATCGGCGTCATATTCGAGCCAGCGTGCACTGGCGATCGGGGATTCAGAAGCGATCGGTGCCGGCGTTTTCGGCCGTCCCTTGTCGCCACCTTTCTTGACCAGACGGATGTAGTGCGGCTTGCGCTCCCACAGTCGGTCGATCATCGTCCGGACGACGGCGCTCTTGCCCGACCGTCGCGGACCGCTCACGAAAATTACGCAAAGACCCATTCAGCTTTTTCTTTCATTCTTCCAGTAGGCGCACTCGTCGTGCTTCCGACGATTCATCATAGGCGCAGATTTGAATCGAGGCCAATTCTCGGAAAATCATTCTTGCGCCCTATTTTCGAACGGTCTTATAACTCGTTTTGTCGCGCCCGCCGACGGGGAATGTAAATATTTATCGGGGCAAGACTGAACGCGACCGAATTCGTGCAACGATTCGTGCGCCCAGCAGCGACTTAGCGACGCTTGAGATTCCAGCCTTTTTCCGCGCCCGATAATGAAGCCGACGCTGTCTGACCATCAATACCACGACCGTGGGAGTGGCCCGCCTGCAAAGTATCAGTAGCCTCCCGATCGCGATTAGGGAGCGGGCCGTTCGCCAATCATCAGTACCACGACGGTTAGTCCTGAGCCATGGCGGCTCACGCGCCCTTTCAGGGTTCCTGCGTTAATGTGTTCCGGTCCCCAGGGCGATGCCCTGGCCGGGTGGCCATGGGGGATTGCTCCCCCACGGCTCCCACAGATCCGTACGTGCATGTTCTTATGCATACGGCTCCTCGAATCAGGGGTTGACTACGGATGGCGGCAGGTGGGCGGCCGG
>JADFIX010000551.1 GCA_022566435.1 Planctomycetota bacterium | reverse complement strand
GATTTTCCCCGGGTCCCGCCCCGCTCTTTCAGCCGATCGGATCGCTCCAAGACGATCACACTCGCCCCGTCGCTGACCGCTTTGTCGCCTTGTGCGAGCGAATCCGCGATTTCGGGAATGAGAAGATCCGTGCCGCCGGCAAAAATCGCGTCGGCTTGCCCGTTTTCGATGAGCCTGCATCCGTCGGTGATGGCGCCGAGTCCGGACGCGTTTCCGCACGCGACCGTCGAGTTCGGACCTCGTATCGACCATGCACGCGCCAAAGCACCGGAGATGAAATTGCCGACGGTTTGCGGAAAGTGGATGGGGCTAACGAATCGGGCAGTTTGCTCTCGCACTTCGTTCGCAAACTGAATCATCCCGAGTTGACCGGCCAAGGCGTGTCCGAGCACCAGCCCCACGCGATCGTCGGAGTAGTGTTGTGCAGACCATTCTGCCGACTCCAGGGCGTAAGATAGCGCGATGGCGGCGATCAGCGCACCCTTGTCCTTCTTGATTTCATTGCCGGGGGGCGTGCCATCGTCGCCTATTTGGTCGGGAACAGCGGAATATCCCGGGCCGAGACGACTTTGGGCGCGAATCGACGATAGTTCGTCCATCACGCGATGAATCGACCCCCACGCAAACGGCGTGACCCAGCCGAAACCCGAAATGACGATTTCACGACCGCTCATCTATCCAATCATCCGTTTTTCTACTCAGAAGCGGCCCCATGGTAACCGATTCGCGCAGCAACGCCCAGGAAGCGGCGCGTGTGAAGCGATAGTTCAACCAGCGGGCCACGTGGGTTGGCATGGGCAAGCCGGGAAGATTCTGGGTGCCATGGTCAAGCCCGGTATTCCCGGGCGCCGCCATGCCGTCTCTCAAATCCCGCATGGCGGCGCTTCGCTTGACCATGGCACCACATGGCATCCATGGCACCCGGCGCGTGTTTCGTCACAACGCCAACGGTGGGTCACATTGGGTGGCATGGGTAAACTTGTTTACCCGTGCTCGTGCGACCACCGACACGGGCAAGTTAGCGCTCGCCCATGCCACCCGGGCCGATTCACGCGGCGATGCCCAGGAAGCGGCTAGTCCTTGAGAGTCGGCACCATGTTTTTCGCGATTCGCTCTGGCGTTGAAACCGTCGGAGACGTACTCTGTCAGGCCTTGGACTGGCGAGATTTGGCGCGGCACTTTCAACGATGGAGGCCACTATCATGAAAACCCTTCGAACTACAGCTATCCTTCTGGCGATCGGGGCCCTGACGAGCGTCGGTTGCACGGCCAAGAACCTTGACTTTTCCACACTCGAACGGCCGGAGAGGGCATCGGAGCTTTCCGCGTACGACATTTTCGTCGGGCAGTGGGACTGGGAAGCGGAAATGGTGAACGCGGCGGAAGCCGACAAGGATTGGTCGGGGACGGCTCAATGGTCGTGGATTCTGGACAATCGCTGTCTGCATGGTTCCATGTCCGCCAAGAATGCCCATGTGAGCTTCGAGGCATCCGGCATTTGGAGCTGGCATCCCAAGAGCAGAAAGTACATTTGGTGGATGTTCAACAATTGGGGCTATCCGCAGAACGGAACGGCATCGTACGACGCCGCGACGCGTTGCTGGAAAATGCCTTTCAAGAGCATCGGTCTCGACGGCACGACCAGTCATGGACTCTACACGATGAAGGCCGTCGACGATGACACACTCGATTGGACGTTGATCGAGTGGGCGGATGGTCTCCATATGATCAAGAAGTCCGAAATGAGAGGCACGTACAAGCGCCGCAAATAACCGGTCAACGATTCTGCGACCTAGCGCGCGGATCAATCGTCCTTCGACTTGGCGATCAGAATCGCCGCGTCGTGACCGGTAAAGCCCGTCGAGAGCTTGAGTAGCGTCCTGACGGGGCGCTCCTCCAGCTTGGTCACAAGGGGAACCGGAAGGTTTGCGCTCTCGGGGTGCGAGTTCAAGGTCGGCGGTACCGCCTGGTGTTTCATGGCCAGTAACGCGCCGATCGTTTCGATAATTCCGCTGGCGGCGAGCATGTGGCCGAAGGAAGGCTTGAGCGCCGTGGCCACCGCATGTGTCGTACGTCCTTCCATCGCCTTCGTCAGGCACTGCGCTTCATAGCCGTCGGACAATTGCGTCGCGGCACCGTGTGGAGCGATGAGATCGACATCTGACATCTTTCGTGATGTCCTTTCCAAGACCTTGTCGATCACATGGTGCAGCCGAGAAGCCCGGACGTCGGGGATGGTCTGTTTCCAACCCTGATGAGCGAATGCCCCGCCAAGATAGGTACCGTACGCCGCCGCACCGCGCGAGGCGGCATGCGCGGCCGATTCGAGCACAATGGCACCCGCGCCCTCGCCTACATAAAAACCGGTGGATGCCGCGTCAAACGGTCGCATCTGCCGATCGTGGGCATAGAGTTCGAGCCGACGGAACCACTCGAGCCTGACAGCCGTTTCGAACGCCTCACCTCCCACGACGATCATGACCTCCGCCTGGCCGGATCGAATTTGCCCGGCGGCCAGGTCGAGTGCGAAGGCGCCTGAGGTACACGCATTGTGAACGCTCGTCGAGTATCCGTGAAAACCGAACGCCTTGCCGATGATGTGCACGTAGAGAAACGGTTGCATGTTGTAGAAAAACGGGGCCAAGTGCTCGTAGACTTTGGGCGGGCCATCCGTCGGCATGGGCATTTCGAGCATCTTGAAGAGCTCGCTGACCGTGGCCTCGACCGCCGGTGCTTCGAATGCTTGAATGACGCCGATATTGTTTGACTCGCGTTCGTGCGAAATACCCGCGTCGGTCAAAGCCAACTCAATGGCCAGCAGGCTGTAGGCCAGGTCTCGATACGACGCACACTCCTGCCCGGCGAGAAACTTAACGTGCGGTTCGATTCCGGGAATCTCGGCGTAGTCGGGCATGGAGGCAATCGGCAGCTCTTCGACGGACGCCACGTCGGAGCGCACTTTGCGTTGTGTGATGCAGTCTTTCCCGGCGGCCAGCGCGCTCCACACGGCGTCGGCCCCAATGCCGATGGAGGTCACCGGCCCTACACCCGTAATCACGACTTCGCGATCGTTCATAGACGAACTTTATAGCGTCTAAGAGGCCGGGTGGTCAAGATGTGGCTCTATGTCCAAACGGCTGCCGCGCCTGAATAAAAGCGGTCACTCAGGCAGCCGCCAGCACGATACTGCTGGGGATTACCAAGGCGTCGCTCGAGACAGACAGCTTCATTTCGGCCGCTTCTTTCCAGGATACCACCCGCGTTCTGACCGACGCGGCGACTCTTGGCTTCGACATCCCGCAGCTTCCGGTTGCCGGCGCGCCTGGAGGGGAGGCGAGCTTCCCCGACACGACCTTTGGGTTCGACCTTCCGGACGTGCCCATTGCCACCAGCTCCGTCAGCCGGCTTCCTTCGACCGACCCGGCCTTCTCCGTGCCCGGCACCAACATCGCCCCCAGGGGCATAGGTAACGACGGCACCAAGTTCTTCATAGTGAGGGACAACAGCGGCACCGTAGATGGTTCGCCCGTCGACGAGATCATCAAGGTTGACTCGAGCGGCGCCATCGATACCAGCTTCGCCACCAACGGCGTGCCTCTCGCCTCATCCGTGGTGCCCTGTTGCAGCTATTCCAGGACATGACCGCTCGTCCCGGCTCGTCGGGAGGGGAAGACAATCAAGTCATAGCCTATCTGCTTGCCACAAACGGCATAGCTGGAAAGAGCGTGAAAAAAGTTCCTGTCAATCAAGTTGCAGGAGAGCAATCAAGTTCATCGTAGCTGTGGTATCGTTGCAGAAGGCGTACGTAAGGAGCAACCGTGGCGTTCCTGGAAGTAGAAGACCTGAAGCTGGCGTACCGCACAGACCGCGGCCTCCTGTGGGCCGTGGACGGCACCTCCTTCACCCTGGAGGCTGGCCAGGCCCTGGGCTTGGTAGGAGAGTCCGGCAGCGGCAAGAGCAGCCTCGCCCTCGCCCTCATGCGGCTGTTGCCCCGCAACGCGGAGCCGTTGGAGGGCAACATGATGCTGGACGGTGAGGAAGTCCTGTCCATGCCGGAGGAGCAG
>JADFIX010000550.1 GCA_022566435.1 Planctomycetota bacterium | reverse complement strand
GTGCTGCGTGAAGTGTTCGAGGTTCTGTCCGAGGACAACAAGATGGACGACGCCGACACTTCATCGTTCGGCTATCTCTCTGTCCACTATGTCTGCCGGCTTGGTCGGGACTACAGAGGACCCCGGTACGATGACCTGCAGCAGCGACCGTTCGAGATTCAGGTTCGCACCATTCCGCACGTGACGCATTGCGACGAAGCGGACATTACGGAGTTGGAGCAAACGCGACAACACCTCAATGAAGGTACCGGCGGCAACCCCAAGATTACGGCCATGACTTTTGTCATCCGCGCCGTGTGTCTGGCGCTTCGCAAATATCCCGTTTTCAACGCGAGTTTCGACGAAGACGCCCAGGCGATCGTCTACAAGGAATATTTGAGCGTGGGGATTGCGGTGGACACCGATCGCGGACTTGTCGTGCCGGTTCTTGCGAACACCGATCAGTTGGGTCTCTTTGGCGTGGCGAAATCGCTCAGCGCCATTGCCGATAAGATTCGCGCCAGTAATTTCGGGATCGACGATTTGCGAGGCGGTACTTTTACCATCACGAACGTCGGCGCGCTCGGCGGCAGCTTTTCCACGCCGATCATCAACTACCCGGAAGTGGCGATTCTGGGGCTCGGACGTTCGCGGAGTACGGTCGCGGTGAAGAACGGCGAGATGGCCGAGGCGCTCACATTACCGTTGAGTCTTTCGTTCGACCATCGGGTAACGGACGGCGCAAACGCCGCCCGCTTCATGCGTGAAATCGTCGAATACCTCGAGACACCCGCATTGTTCCTGCTCGACATGGCCCACGCAGACGGTTCATTGGCTTGACGGCAATCAGGGGCAATCTCCGGTCTCTATGATCGATTGACAAGCGGCGGTGGGCGCGGTCGTCGCAGGAATCCGACAGGAATATCAGGCGAAGGACGGACGAATGGTCGTAGGCGAATTTTCATTGGAAGCAGACTTACTCGTCATTGGCGGCGGACCCGGTGGCTATCACGCCGCCTTTCGCGCTGCGGAAAACGGCATTAAGACGGCCCTCGTCGAGATGATGCCTTCCCTCGGAGGCATATGTCTTCACCACGGATGCATTCCCTCCAAGACGTATCTCTCCATGGTGGAGACGATTCACACGGCCGAACTCAGCAAGGCGATGGGTATCGAATTCGGCAAGCCCAAGCTGAACGTCGACGCGATTCGCGGTTGGAAGGACGAAGTCATCCGCAAACTTGCAGGTGGTCTCGACACCATGGTGAAAAAGCACAAAATCGAACGGCTCTTCGGCAGAGTCAAGTTCGAGGACGCCAAGCACGTGACGATCGAAGACAGTGACGTCGCCCGCATCAAGTTTCGCCGTGCGATCATCGCTACCGGTTCACGGCCGATCGAGTTGCGGGGAATTCAGATCGAGTCGCCGCGGGTGTTGAATTCCCGCACAGCGCTGCAGGTCGAGGATATACCTAAGACACTGCTGGTGATCGGCGGGGGTTACATCGGGCTGGAACTCGGTCAAGTGTATGCGGGTTTCGGGAGCCAAGTGACGGTCGTGGAAATGACGTCGTGTTTGCTGCCCGGTGCCGATTCGGACCTTGTTCGCCCGCTCAAGAAACGGTTGGATACGCAGTTTGCACAGATTTGTCTGAACACGAAAGTCGTTGGAATGAAGGAGGTCAAGGGCGGGATCGTGGTGGCCTTTGAGGGAAAAAACCCGCCCAAGTCGAAGAAATTCGACAAGGTGCTTGTCGCCGTCGGGCGTTTCCCAAACTCCGGCGAGCTGGCCTTGGAGAAAGCCGGCATCGAATCGGATGAGAAGGGCTTCATCAAAGTCGATGACCGCTTCAAGACGACGTCCGCGCGGATTTATGCCATCGGCGACGTGATTGGGAACCCGATGCTCGCCCACAAAGCGGCCCATGAGGGCATGGTCGTGGCCGACAATTTGGCCGACAAAGACGAACGCTTCGAGCCTAGATCGATCCCCGCGGTGGTTTTCACCGATCCGGAGATTGCCTGGGCAGGGTATACCGAAGCTGAGGCGAAAGCGGAGAAGCTGGACATCATCGTCAAGAAAATGCCATGGTCCGCTTCGGGGCGCGCGGTCGCACTCGGGCGCACCGACGGGGTGACGAAGTTGATATTTGAAAAGCCGAGCCAACGCTTGATCGGCGTCGGGCTGACCGGCTTGCATGTCGGAGAGATGATCGCCGAAGGTGTGCATGCCATGGAAATGGGTGCCGTCGCCTACGATTTGCAAAAGACGATTCATCCGCACCCGACGCTTTCTGAAACCATCGGCGAGGTGGCCACGTTCGCCGCGGTCTAAATTCGCGACGCGTTGGCCGATTTGCCGGGCCGCGGACCACCACGGCGGCGTCGTGGGCTCGAATGGCTGACTTTTTGCTTTCCATTGGATAAGATAAAAGGGTGTCGGTCGGTCACTTGCTGGAATGGCGATGGGCCATCGGCGGATCGCCGGTCTTTGGTTTCGCGTCGAATTGAGTTGTCATGATCAAGGTTCTGGCACAACAATTGCTGCTTGAAAACCTCCTGAAGAAGGACGGTTCCGTGCTCCTCGGCGTCTCGGGCGGTTCCGATTCGATGGCCTTGCTCCATCTTTTTTGGGCGCTCAACCATGAGGCGGGTTGGCAGCTTCGTCTTCATGTGGCCCATCTCAATCATCAGCTTCGTGGAAAAGAAGCCGAGGCCGACGCCGCATTTGTTCAGGCGGCGGCGGACGGTTTGGAGATACCCTGTACCATCGCCACGCGCGACATCGCGGCCTTGGCCGGAACGGAAAGTGGCGGGATCGAGGAGGTCGCACGTCGGGAGCGATATGCTTTTTTCGAGCGGATGTGCCTGAAGATCGACGCCAAGACGATCGCTGTGGCGCACCATTCGGACGACAACGCCGAAACCATTTTGCACCGCATTTTGCGCGGCACCGGCGTCCGTGGACTGGGAGGTATCCCACGGATTCGATCGCTGGCACCGGAGAGTGACGTGTGCGTGATTCGACCACTGCTGCGATTTTCCCGCAAGACCATTCTCCGCTACCTGAGCGATTCCGGCATCGTGTACCGAGAGGATCAATCCAACCAGATCAACGATTCGATGCGGAATCGAATTCGCAATGTCATCCTTCCGGAGATCGAGAGTCAGGTGAATCCGCAGGTAAGCGAGGCGATCAACCGCCTCGGAGAGCAGGCCCAGTGGGTGGAGGAATATCTCGCCGAGACGGTTCAACGAACCTTCGAGACGCTCATCGTATCGCGGACCGACCAGATCCTGACGCTGAATTGCAATGCCCTGGCGAAGAAGAGCCGGATCGTGCAAACGGAGATCATACGGCTGGCCTATCGATCGTTCGGGTTGGGAGAGCAGAACCTATCCTTCGCCAATCTGACCTCCGCGCTGGATCTGATCGCGGACCCGGCAAGCGGCAAGCAGATCCAGCTACCCGGTGGTATGTCGATCGAAAAGCGATATAATCAGCTCGTGGTATCGCTGCCGACCGACGAACCCCGCGAGGATATCGCGGCGGAGATCGCGATTCACTTGCCGGGCAAAACCATTCTCCCGGTACGCCGGCTGGAGATCAATTGTATGATCGAGGAGGTCACCGGCGATGATATTCCGCGTCTACGGAAGAATACGGAAAAATTCCAAGAGTATATCGAATTGACGGCGGTCCATCCCCCGCTTGTGGTCCGCACGCGCCGACCGGGAGACCGATTCTTTCCACTGGGCGCTCCCGGTTCGAAAAAACTCTCTGATTTCTTGACGGATTCGAAAGTCGGTCCGGCCGAGCGTCAAAAAGTGGCGGTGCTTTGCGATCAACTCGGTCCCGTTTGGGTGATTGGGCATCGCATTGATGATCGCGTGAAGATCACCGCGTTGACTCGGCGAGTCCTCCATCTTAGCGCCCGACCACTCGAACGGTGAAAACCGCATCGTTGCCAAGCCATTCGGACCGCGTCGGCCAGATCCTACCGCGGCAGTCCATCGATTCTCGCTCATTAATCTACGTTTTCGGGATCGCGCTCGCCGCACGGGCCGCATGGGGAATCTTGCAGCTCCTTCGCGCGGC